>JBKEAX010000573.1:0-3591 GCA_047972825.1 Hyphomicrobiaceae bacterium
ATCCGGATATCATTGACAAGCTACCCGATAAACTTCAGCTGTTTTTCTATCAGCATGAGTGCGCGCACCATGTGCTGGGGCACTGGTTCCAGATGAAGACCTCAATGGAAATGGAGGCTGATTGTTGGGCGATCCGGTACGGTCGAGATCGCGGTATTTTCAGCCGCGACGATGTGATGAGCTTTGCTCCGTTCCTGGCCAAAAGCGGGGGCTCCGTTTTTGGCCATCTGCCGGGGCCGGAGCGGGCGAAGTATCTTTTAAAATGTTTCGATACGTTGTGATTTTGCGCAGCTTGGTGCATGTGGACGAAAAGGCGCAGGCTCGAACATGGCAAAACAGGCGCGCAGTATGAATGTTCTAAATGCCGTTACCATCCTCGCAGTTGTGTTGGGAGCGTTGTTGTATTTGGGCTCATCGGCGCTGCAGCAGTTCCTTATCTATCATCCTGACCATAGGCGGATCACGCCTATTGAAGTTGGCCTCAATGGCGTTGAGGAAGTCGAACTCAACACACCTGATGGCAACACGCTGATTGCATGGTTTGCACAGGCCTCAGCTGGGCAGCCGACGGTTCTTTATTTTCATGGCAACGCCGGGGGGCTTGCCGGGCGCGGGCTAAGACTGCAACGCCTGAACGATGCGGGCTTCGGCGTACTCATTTTGAGTTATCGCGGCTATTCTGGTTCTACAGGGCGGCCAACAGAGCGTGACAACGTTGCTGATGGCAAACGCGCTTTCAATTATCTTGTCGAGGAAAAGGGATTGCCGGCCGATGACATTTTTCTGTTCGGTGAATCGCTGGGCACGGGCGTTGCCGTGCAGGTGGCTGCGGCGAAAGAGCCGGCAGGCGTAATTCTGGATGCGCCCTATACATCGATGCTGGATCTTGCGCACCTGCATTATCCGTATCTGCCAGCGGGTTGGTTGCTGAAGGACCGGTATGAAACGAAGCGCTACATCGGTAAGATGAAATCGGCTTTGCTGATTGTTCACGGTGACCAGGACCAGGTCATTCCCGATGCGATGGGGCGGGCGGTTTTTAAAGCGGCCGAAGGCGCGCAATCCAAGCAGTTCATCATGCTTTCGGGCGTGGGGCACCTCGATCATGACGAACTGTCATTTGGCAAAATCATCGATTGGATCAAACGGGTCCACGCCGCAGCCAATCCAGCAGCGGGTAAAAAGGCCATATAGAGATCCTAGCTGGGTAAATGCCATGCCCTGGTAGGAGCTAGGAGCTAGTGCTTTCGGACTACCGATTTGGCGTCTGTGGATATGCAACTCAAACATAAACGCCCGCGCCGGATTGCACGGCGCGGGCACATGTCTTGATCAATCAGCCATTTGCGGGCGTGGTGGTGCCGTCGTGCGGCGGGACGTGCATGGCACCAGCGATTAGAGCGTGTCGCGAATTACAGGGTTCGCTCATCACGCTTTAAGTCTTTGATTCCATGCATGTCGTTATTGCAAAACCGCAGCGCACTGTTGCGCGACATGCATTAGCGGCGGCGGCCACCGGATTTGGACGGCAGCAGACCCTCGCGCTGGGCGCGCTTGCGAGCCAGCTTGCGGGCGCGGCGCACGGCCTCAGCCTGCTCACGGGCCTTCTTTTCCGAGGGCTTTTCGTAGTAGTTCCGGAGCTTCATCTCGCGGAAGATACCCTCGCGCTGCATCTTTTTCTTGAGCGCCTTGAGGGCTTGATCGACGTTGTTGTCACGAACGAGAACCTGCACGCGTGCCTATCCTTTTTGGTGCTGGTTGATGATCAAACAATTGCAAAACACCGCTCCCGCTCCGGGTTGACCCAGGCGGCCGGTGTTTCGAATTCTTGGGCGGTATTTAACAAACGCCCCGTGGTTTGTCTACTGATCCGCGAATGTGGTGTGTATTCAGTCCCCCGATTTCGGGCTGATATGGGTGATATGGCCCATTTTACGGCCTGGGCGAGGGTCATTCTTGCCATACAGATGTAGGCCTGCACTAGGTTCGGCGGCCATTTTTGCCCAGTTGTTGACGTCGGCGCCAATAAGGTTGGTCATGACGGCATCGGAGTGACGGGTCGCATCACCAAGGGGCCAGCCGGCGACGGCGCGGATGTGGTTTTCGAACTGGTTGACGGCGCAGGCATCGATCGTCCAGTGACCTGAATTATGAACCCTTGGCGCTATTTCGTTGATGATGAGCGGTTCTGCGGCATCCTCACCAATAAAGAAAAGCTCAACGGCCAGGACGCCCACGTAATCAAGCGCGTTGGCAATCTGGTTGGCAATGTCGGCGGCGCGCGCGCGGGTCTTTTCCGAGATTGGCGCGGGAACCGTCGAGGTATCAAGAATGCCATTTGCATGCGTGTTCTTGGGCACGTCATAGACGCGGGTATCGCCATCGACGCCGCGCACCAACAGCACCGACACCTCTATAAGGAAATCAACCATGCCCTCCAGAATGGCTGGAGCATTGCCGATGGCGGCGCATGCACCATTCAGGTCTGAAGCTTCTTTCAGGCGTGCTTGTCCCTTGCCGTCGTAGCCCAGGCGCCGGGTTTTCAATATCGCTGGCAGCCCAAGCGCTCGGGCCGCTTTGTGCAGTTCCTCTTCTCCGTCGATGGGGGCGAAAGGGGCGACCGGTAGACCGAGTTGTGCGATGAACTGTTTTTCGGTGAGCCGGTCCTGGGCAACCTCCAGAGCTTTGACGCCAGGTCGCACGGGTCTGATTGCGGCCGCCGCTTCGGCTGAGGCGCAGGGCACGTTTTCAAATTCGTAGGTTACAACATCGACTGACGTTGCAAACCTTCGTACAGCTTCCAGGTCATCATAGGCGCCGATGGTGGATGTGGCCGCAACATCGAATGCCGGGCCTGAGGCGTCAGAATAAATCGCGGATTTCAGCCCAAGCCTTGCAGCGGCCATGGCGAGCATGCGGCCGAGCTGGCCACCACCCAGAATGCCGATTGTCGCGCCGGGAGGAAGTGCGGTCATTTGCTGGCTCATGGGTGATCATCGGGTGATTGGGCGACCGCCGCAGTCTGTGCCGCGCGCCAATCTGCGATTCGCTGGCTGAGGGCCGTGTCATGCGTCGCCAGGATCTGGGCGGCAAGCAGGCCAGCATTAACCGCGCCCGCTGCACCAATCGCGAGTGTTCCGACTGGCACGCCCTTGGGCATCTGGACAATTGAGTAGAGGCTATCAAGACCGGATAGCGATTTTGATTCAATGGGTACGCCAAGGACCGGGAGTATGGTCATGGAGGCCGTCATTCCTGGCAGGTGCGCTGCGCCGCCAGCCCCGGCAATTATAACCTTTAGGCCGTTGTCCTGGGCCGATTTGGCATAGCTGAAGAGACGGTCGGGCGTGCGATGCGCGGAGATGATTCGTGTCTCGTAGGGCACTTCGAGGCCGTCGAGAATTTCGGCTGCCAGCTGCATTGTTGGCCAATCGGACTGACTGCCCATGATGATGCCAACGAGCGGTGTTGCGTTTCCGCTTTTTTTGGTCATGTTTTGTTCGCGTCAGACCGCCGTCCCGGCGCTCCGCCTCCTATCGGTTGGTACGGAGAAAGCGCGGGTTTAATGATATCAGGGCCTATTTGCAAGTG
>JBKEAX010000596.1:0-4511 GCA_047972825.1 Hyphomicrobiaceae bacterium
ATCCGGAGACCTACGAAGGGCTTCATTCCAGGTGGTCGGCAATTGTCGAAGGCTGCGCCGCAAAGTTTGGCGGTATCTCGGGTCATTCAAACTCTGAGAGGTTCCATGTCTACTTCGGGCATCCCAGAGCCTTGGAAGACGATTGCGAGCGTGCGGTTCGTACCGGGGTCATGATCCAGGAGCTCTTCTCCCACGAAGCCACCGACGGGCCCCGCGCAGCTGTTGCGCCATGTATTTCTGTCTCCTGTGGATTGGCAATCGTACGAAAGCAGTCCAATGGTCTGGACGCGATCGTCGGTGAAGTGGTTGGCTTGGCCGCACGCAACCTGGAGACCGGACAGCAGGGTGATGTCCTGATCTGCGACAACGTCCGGCGGCAGATCGGGCGAACATTTGCAATGGAATCTCGCGGCAGTCGACATGCGGGGCGAGGGGGCTCCGGTCAGGTTTGGAATGTCACCAATGAAATCATAAACGCAGATCGATTTGAAGCGCTGCGCAGCGAAACCGCGCCATTTGTGGGGCGGCGTGACGAGTTGAAACTGCTGCAGCAGCAATGGCAGCGTGCGCACCGGGGCCGCGGTCACGTCACGCTCATCAAGGGCGATGCGGGTATCGGCAAGTCCAGACTATGCCGGCAGCTCCGCCAAACGATCGCCAACCCCGCGCCGACCGTTCTGCACTTCCAATGTTCCTCTCTTTATTGCAACAGCTGGCTTTATCCAATCAGCCAGCACCTGAGAGCTGCTGCAGGCATCGAATTAAACGATGATCGGGATCGTTGCATCGAAAAACTCGGTTCTCTGCTTGGGCTATCAAAGCACTCGCACAGGGGCGATCTGGCAAGAACCGCAACTCTTTTCTCGAAGGGCGTGGGGAGCCACACGAACCGTGCCGACGGCACGGCGACAGAAATCCGAGAATGTATTTTCCGAATGCTCGGTATTTATCTGCGGCAACGCGCGGCGCACAATCCGGTGCTCATCATTTTTGAGGATCTGCACTGGATTGATCCCACTTCTTTGGACCTCCTGTCGCGGATTGTCGAGGATGTCAGCAATACGCCGATGATGGTTGTTTTGACGACACGTCCCGAATTTGAACCATCTTGGCCGGAGTACAGCCATTTCACTGGGCTTCATCTCAACCGATTGGCGAGAACTGAGTGCACAAAGCTGATTGAGACCATCGCTTCTGCTTCCCGGCTGGAGAGCGGAGCGGTGGAAGCGATATTGTACGGCGCTGATGGCAATCCTCTCTATGTGGAGGAAATAACCAAGGCGCTGTTTGACCAGACACATAAGCCCGAAGATAAAACTCACAATGGCGGTGGGTATGGGACTTCGAACGTCCCGTGGACGCTTCACAGTTCGCTCCTGATGCGTTTGGACAACCTCGCGCACGGGAAGGAAGTTGCCAGAATTGGCGCGGTGATTGGAGTTGAGTTTTCTCACCAGTTGATCTCAAGAGTATCCGAACTGGCAGATTGCGATCTGGATCAGGGACTGGCCGAACTGACTGCGGCGCAGATCGTCTATCGGTACGGCGCAGCTCCCGATGCTACATATCGCTTCAAGCATATTTTGCTTCGCGATGTCGCATACGCGACAATTCTGGGGGAAGAAAGAAAAACGCTGCACGCCCATATTCTGGCACTTCTGGAAAAGGATGCCGCGAGCCCGGCAGAAATCCTCGCCCAGCATGCGGCCCAGGCAGGAAAACGCGAAGAAGCCATAACGTTCTGGCGATCAGCCGCGACGATGGCGTCAAAGAGGGGCGCCTATCGGGATACAGCACGCCATCTGGAAAGCGCGATTGAGGCGTATGCTGGTCTCGGTCAATCTGACAGTGAGCAGGCGCTCGAACTGCTTGGGTGGTTGGCTTTCACGTGGATATCGGCGGAAGGGTATCTTTCGGAAAATGCACGGGCTGCCGCGGCACGTGGCTGCGCCCTTGCCGAAAAACTGGACAATAGTATTCACCGATTCTTGCCGCGCTATGCACAATGGACGCTGCAACTCGCAACAGGCCCCCAAGGTGCTGTTCTGGATTACATCGACCATGTGCGCGAAACGATTGAGCAGGAAAATGTGGAAAGCCAGAAGTTCTTTGGAAATGCGCTTGCCGGCTATTCAGCACTGACCGTGGGTCAACTGGAGCTTGCTGAAAAACGTCTCAAAGAAGCCGAACGCCTGTACGACAAAGAAACGCACAATCGCGGTGCACGTCGCGTCGGCCACATTCCCGGGCCCGATCTTTTCTTCCGGCTTTCCTTGTTGCGTGCAGTTCAAGGCCGGTTGGCCGATCACGTCGTCTACATGGACAGATCCTTGGCCGCATGTCCGGACGATCTGGATGCCCATGCGGAAGCTCAGTTGCTCATGAAGCTTTGTCTCGTGTGTAGCGTGACGAGGGATTATGCTAGGCTGGCAACGCTCACCGACCGTCTCGTGAACCTTTATGCGGAGTTCAAATTGGACGTCGCGCACATTGTCGGCACCATGTATCGCGGTATGCTTGAGGTGCACGATGGGCTGGCAGAGGGCGTTGTGCGGTTCAGCGATGCCGCCGAGCGCTATGAGTTGGAACTGATGAAATTCGAGATGGCGCCGCGTTGGGTAGCGCTGGCCGATCTCCTTGTCCAATCAGGCATGTTGCCCCAAGCGCGCTCCGCGCACGAAAAGGCCCGTGTACTTATTGAACATACACAGGAGAATCTTTGCCTGGCGGAAGTGCAGCGCATCGCCGGTGTTCTTGCTGCACACGAAGCGGACAATGCACTGGCAGAAAGGTGCCTGCGTGAAGCGATTGTCACGGCAAGGCAGCAAGGTGCGGGGCTTTGGGAACTTCGCGCTGCAAGTGATCTGGCCGGTCTTTTGGAGCGGTTGGAACGGAACGGGGAAGCGGCCAAGCCGTTGGCATCACAACCGCGATAGCCTCATCGACATGTTTTGAGAGCTGCAAATTTCCATTTTAAGATGCAGAAATTTTGAGGTTTTGACATTTGTGTTGCTCGACACATTTGGCTGCATGCATAATACTGCATCGAAATGAATACAGGTATTACCCCAAAGCTTGATCATGGCGCAGCGCATCCTTTTGGCGATCGACGATACGGACAATCTTGAAAGCCGCGGTACGGGACACCGCGCGCGCCTGTTGGGGCAGCGCCTGTTCAAAGGTGGGCATGCGAGTGTGCGGGGCATCAGCCGGCACCAGCTCTATGTTCACCCCGACATTCGATACACCTCCCACAACAGTTCATTGTGCCTGGATCTGGAATGGAATGTTGGCGCAACGCTGGAGACGCTGCCTGACATCGCTCACACCTTCCTGGCTGAACACGCAGCACCTGGCTCCGACGCAGCCTTTGCGATCATGCCCTACGATGAAGTTGGCGAAGACGTCGTGGCCTATGCGCAGAGTGCCAAGAACACGGTGCTTGATCAGGACATCGCACGCAAACTTGCCAAGCGCGTTGGTGCAGTGCTGGCGGGTGTGACCGGCGATGAAGGCGGTGTCATCGGTGCTTTAGCTGCGATCGGCCTGCGCAAAACCGGAAATGACGGACGGTTCGTATGGGTTGAAGGGGTGCGCGAACTGACTGGCATACTCACCTGCGATGCGTTGCTCGGACAAACCGGTATCGATTCCATCAGACCGTTTGAAGGAGCAGGGCCCGTCGCGCATGAGCGTATCAGCGTTGATCCGTGGCCGCGCCCGGTACTCATAAACCACGAGGTAGTTCTACTCGTCGAACGAGCGGAGGAAACAAATGCAACCTGCGACTGGCGGCTTGTCCCGCGGGAGATCACGAAGCGCTATTGATGCGGTTGGTCCGCTGACGGCAGGACGGCTGGCTTTCCTGGTCTTCCTGGGCGTCTTGAGCGTGGTCATGCACGAAACGGTGCGCCTGCCGCTGAAACTGCCGGGGCACCATGGGCTTGAAGCCATGGCGCTTCTGGTAATCGCACGCTTGTCGTGCACGCATCCCTTTTCGGCGACGATTACCGCCTTGTCGTCGGCAATGGCTGCTGCTGCCATCGGTTTGGGACAAGGATGGGTTTCTCCATTCTTGATCATTCTTCCAGGCATTGTGTTGGATACAGGCATGCTGGTATTCAAGCGCGTGTCCATGGCCATGGTGCTCGTCGTGCTACCATTCGTGGCTGCTATTGCGCATGCGACCAAGCCTCTGGTTCGCTTTGGTCTATGGCAGGGCTTCGATATGCACTTCGGTTCATTCCGCCACGGTCTGGCATGGCCAATCTATACGCACTTGGCATTCGGGTTTGTTGGTGCGTTGATTGCCGTCGCGATGTGGTACGGCTGGTATCGCGCAACACGGCGTGAATGACGAGGGTTCGGACCCAATAGCAATGAGTCCGAACACCTAGTGGCCTGTCGCGCCAAAATTGAAACATAGCCGCAACCGCATACAATTTTGGCGCGACATGAAGGCCACTAGCAAAATCATTGGCTTAGTGTGGCGTTTATCGCGCCTTAGTTGA
>JBKEAX010000393.1:0-11854 GCA_047972825.1 Hyphomicrobiaceae bacterium
TCGCCAACCCCAGCGGCAAATGGGTTGCAGCAACCACAAGTCCACCCGTGGCCAAATGGCTTTCGATCACGCCGGCCAGTAAACCGGTTGATTGGACATCGAGTGAGACTGTGGGTTCATCAAGAAGCCAGAGCGGCCGGTACGCCACCAGCAGGCGGGCGAGACCAAGACGGCGCTTCTGGCCGGCGGACAAATATCCTGCAGGGATGTCTGCGAGCGGATCAATGGCAAACCGTTCCAGCGCCGCCCAGAGCTTTTCGCGCGCTTCATCCGAGCTGGCAGGGATCGTCCCACCACCCAGATAGCGCTGCCAGAAGCGTAGATTTTCAAGAACAGTCAGGCTTGCCTTGTCCGCATTGAGGTGGCCGATGTAATGGCAAGCTTCGCGCTGATCGCGATCCTCGGTAAACCCTTGTAAAGAAATGCTGCCTTCCATCGGTGTCAGATAACCGGCCAGGGTCCGGATCAACGTCGTTTTTCCGGCTCCGTTGCGGCCGGTCAGAAGCAACGTCTCGCCCGAAGACACCGCAAATGAGAGTTTGTTGATGATGCGGCGGCCGGCACGGTCAACGACCAGATCTTTGGCTAAAAGTTGCAAGGGAAACCAATCTGCTCACGTGTGAATTGGCGGGTTGCCAACTGCCGGAATTTGGGGCTTACCTGCCGACGAGCAACGGCCTGGGGCCGGCCCCATGGCATGCCAGCAGCTCCAATCCGGAAGTTTAGTGGCCGGGCGGGCGTGCGGGCTATATAAGGGTCACGTTCCCACTCACGCCAGCGTAAAAACGCGGGGCAGTTTCGGTTTGAATGGCAGGTATGGAACCAGCCGGTCAATCCAAACGGTTAAGACCCATCCGTCGGCACACCGACGGCGCGGCGAGGCAACGGGGCAGATTGGCGTCGAAACGGGCGTTTTTAGACCCCATCAGACGTCAGTATGCGGAGTTTTTACGCGCTGCCATAATGCCTATCTTCAAGCTTGATCGTGTTCTGGAGGTCCAACCTTGAGCGCCAACACCCCAACGTCACTCGACAGTTTCAAATGCCGCCGCTCGCTCACCGCTGCCGGCAAGGACTATGTCTATTACGATTTGAAAGAGGCGGAGAAAAACGGCCTCGCGGGCGTATCCAAGCTGCCCTATTCCATGAAAGTCCTGCTTGAAAACCTTTTGCGCAACGAAGACGGGCGCTCAGTCACCAAAGCGGATATCGCAGCGATTGCCGCATGGCTCAACGACAAGGGCTCAGCTGGTCACGAGATTGCTTATCGTCCCGCGCGTGTACTGATGCAGGATTTTACCGGCGTGCCTGCGGTGGTCGACCTTGCAGCCATGCGTGATGGCATCAAGGCGCTGGGCGGCGACCCGCAAAAGATCAATCCGCTGGTGCCCGTTGACCTGGTGATCGACCATTCGGTGATCGTCGACGAATTTGGCAACCCGAATGCGTTTGCCCGCAATGTTGAACTGGAATATCAGCGCAACGGGGAACGCTATCGCTTCTTGAAGTGGGGCCAGCAGGCGTTTGAGAATTTCCGTGTCGTGCCGCCCGGCACCGGCATTTGCCATCAGGTCAACACGGAATACCTGGGCCAAACGGTGTGGACAAAAGAGGAAGGCGGCGAAACGGTCGCCTATCCGGACACCTGCGTGGGCACAGACTCGCATACGACCATGATTAATGGTCTGGGTGTGCTCGGCTGGGGTGTTGGCGGCATTGAAGCGGAAGCCGCCATGCTCGGCCAGCCTGTATCCATGTTGTTGCCTGAGGTGATCGGATTCAAGCTGACTGGCAAACTCACCGAAGGCGTTACCGCGACGGATCTGGTCCTTACGGTTGTGCAGATGCTGCGTAAGAAGGGCGTCGTTGGCAAGTTTGTAGAGTTCTATGGCGAGGGCCTCGATCACCTTACGCTGTCGGACCGCGCCACGATCGGCAACATGGGTCCGGAATATGGCGCCACATGCGGCTTCTTCCCCGTCGACGGTGAAACGCTCAATTACCTCAACATCACGGGCCGCGATTCAGATCGCATCGCGCTTGTAGAGGCCTACTGCAAAGCCCAGGGCATGTTCCGTGAATCTGGCTCGGAGCATCCGGTGTTCACCGACACGCTGGAACTGGCGCTTGAAGACGTCGTGCCGTCGATGGCTGGACCGAAACGACCTGAGGGCCGCATTCCGCTTTCGGGCATCGCGGCAGGTTTCAAGGATGCCCTGGTCAGTGAGTACAGCAAGGATGCTGGTAGCGCCGATGCACGCTTCCCAGTGGAGGGTGCGGATTACGACCTCGGCCACGGCGACGTAGCAATCGCAGCAATCACGTCTTGCACCAATACCTCCAATCCTTCTGTGCTGATCGCGGCCGGACTCATTGCACGCAAGGCCAACCAACTCGGTCTCAAGCAGAAGCCATGGGTGAAGACCTCGCTGGCGCCTGGATCGCAGGTTGTCGCGGAGTATCTCGACAATTCCGGGCTGCAGAAGGAACTCGACCAGATCGGATTCAACCTTGTCGGCTTTGGTTGCACAACGTGCATTGGTAATTCAGGGCCACTGCCTGGACCGATTTCCAAAACGATCAACGACAACGGGCTTATCGCTGCGGGTGTGCTGTCGGGTAATCGCA
This sequence comes from Hyphomicrobiaceae bacterium, assembly GCA_047972825.1. GTDB lineage: Bacteria > Pseudomonadota > Alphaproteobacteria > Rhizobiales > Hyphomicrobiaceae > JAEUMD01. Next base: position 2,629 of record JBKEAX010000393.1, read on the forward strand.
ACTTCGAGGGTCGCATTTCGCCCGACGTTCAGGCGAACTACCTGGCCTCGCCGCCGCTGGTGGTTGCGTATGCGCTGGCGGGCACTGTGGCAAAAGACCTGACGAAAGAGCCTCTGGGTCAAGGAAAGGATGGCAAGGACATCTTCCTAAAGGATATCTGGCCCACATCGGCGGAAATCCAGGATTTCATTTCCAAGTTCGTTACACGCGACCTTTACCAGAGCAAGTACGCCGACGTTTTCAAAGGCGATGCGAACTGGCAGCGCGTGCAGGTGCCGGCGGGAGAGACCTATGCCTGGGACGACGATTCGACCTATGTGCAGAACCCACCCTACTTTGCCGGCATGGCGAAAGCGCCGGGAGCAACTGGCGATATAATCAATGCCCGAGTCCTTGGCCTGCTTGGCGACAAAATCACCACCGACCACATCTCACCAGCCGGTTCGATCAAGGCAACCAGTCCTGCCGGGCGTTACCTGCTTGACCACAAGGTTCAGCCTGTCGATTTCAACCAGTATGGTACGCGGCGCGGAAACCATGAGGTGATGATGCGCGGCACGTTCGCCAACATTCGTATCAAGAACTTCATGAACAAGGATGAGGCTGGCGCCGTAAGAGAAGGCGGCAACACGGTTCATTACCCGAGCGGTGAGAACATGCCGATCTACGATGCAGCGATGCGTTACCGTGCCGAAAACGTGCCGTTGGTCGTGTTCGCGGGTGTTGAGTACGGCAATGGCTCATCACGCGACTGGGCGGCGAAAGGCACCAACCTGCTTGGCGTCAAGGCGGTGATTGCCCAATCATTCGAGCGCATCCACCGTTCCAATCTCGTCGGCATGGGTATTGTTCCATTCGTGTTCGAAGAGGGGACGTCGTGGCAAACGCTTGGTCTCACCGGTGCCGAGACGGTGACGATCAAGGGGCTCGCTGATGTGAAACCCCGCCAGAAGATGACGGCGGAGATCACGTTTGCCGATAGCACCAAGAAAAACATTCCTATTCTATGCCGGATAGATACGCTCGATGAGCTGGAGTACTACAAGAACGGTGGCATCTTGCAGTACGTACTGCGCAACCTTGCAACGGCGGCCTAAAAGCGTGTCGAGAATTATGAGATTCGCTCCTCACGCTTTAAGTCTTTTGTTTCTCGCTGTGTTCTTCACGCCGAACCGCTTTCACTTCGGCTGAACATGCTTTAGCCTGAGAGGTTACTGGTATTAACCTACTACTCAACATGCCAACGGCCGCCTCTAGGCGGCCGTTGGTGTTTTTCCAGTTTTCTAAGCCCTTGATTTATAGGTGTCATCGTCGCAAAATCGCTGCATACTTTTGCGCGATATGCTTTAGCATTAACGTGCAGGCGGGCGCCGGCGTAACCCATTCGTGACTCGCAATTGACTGGATCGTCAGTCATGTAATGATCGACGTCATGAGTTCGCAAAATCGATACCAACTCGTGAGATTCGAACTGTTGCAAAAGGCAATGACGCCCACAGAACTCAATAGATCACAGCTGCCTTGTCTGCGGCGGCTAGCCGTGACCGCTGCTATCGCTGTCATGGCTGCGACAGGCTTCGTGCGAGCCGGAAGTTTGCATGCTGCCGAACTGACGCCACCGGGTGGCGCGGACAAACAGCCAGGAACCGTTTCAGCCGTCATTGAGCTGTTTACCAGTCAAGGTTGTTCATCATGCCCGCCTGCCGACCGGCTTTTAGAAAGTTATGCCAAGCGGCGAGACGTGATGGCGTTGTCCTACCCTGTCGACTATTGGGATTACCTTGGTTGGCAGGACACACTTGCGTCTGAAAAAAATTCCGAACGCCAGCGCGACTACGCGAAAACGCGGGGAGATGGGTCTGTTTACACGCCTCAGGTGGTGGTCAATGGCGCCGCGCATGCTGTGGGTTCTGATCGCTCGGACATCGAAAAACAGATTGCAAAGACCGCACTGAAATTTGCTGCCAAGCGCGTGGCGATGCGCTTCTGGCGGACATCAAACATGATCATCGTGCAAACCGCTTCAGCACCTGCCAACACCAACGTGACGGAAGCAACGATATGGCTGGCACCGGTTCGCGACAAGGTGGAAGTTGAAATTCAACACGGTGAGAACCGTGGCAAAACCCTCAAGTATTTTAACGTCGTGCATGAACTGATGCCGATAGGGGTATGGACCGGCAAGGCCATGCAAATCCAGTTGGCCGCAATGCCGTTTCTCAGGCCGGGCAGTACGCGTTATGCTGTGTTGATGCAGGAGGGCACGACTGGGCCCATCGTCGGAGCGGCCTGGCTGGGATGGTAATTCTATTCGGCGCGTCAGAACTGGCCGCACAGCCGACACGTGTTCAATTCCATTGCACACCAAAGTTGTCCCGAAACATGTGACGTCCCTTCTGTGTAACGTCCAAGACGCGGCTGCCGGACCGGCGGCGAACCCAGGCCTGATCGAGGAACCGCGCCAACATGGCCTTACCTACTTTTCCCGCCAAATGATAACGCCGTTCGCTCCAATCGAGGCATAACCTGCATTGATGAGCAGCGCCAACGCCTTGTTCAGCTGATTGAACGCCTTCTGCTGTTTGTGTCTCAAGAATGACAACGCCCAAGCTATCCAATAACACGCGCCCGGAATTGGTTAGCCGTGTTGCATCGGCCGTCGAAACCATGTGACCGCGCTCCAGTAGTGCGCTTGTCATCGCTACGCCGAGATAACCGCCAAGGTGATCGTAACAGGTGCGCGCAAACCGCATTGCATCATCGCGGGGGCCTGTTCTGGGTGGAACGAATTCGCTTGGCAGGAGTGCTGAAACCTGAAGGATGGTTTCAATCATGTGCGCCACGTCAGGTCCGGCCAACCTATAATATCTGTGGCGGCCTTGCTCTGCGACAGCCAGCAAACCTGCCCGGCGCATCCGCCCCAAATGGCCGCTTGCAGTTTGCGGTGTCACGCCAGCAACGCCGGCAAGTTCGGTTGCCGTCAAAGCCCTGCCGTCCATCAGCGCCAGAAGCATCATGGTGCGCGGCGTGTCACCCATCAACGCTGTCAGTTCCGTAAAACCTGCGCTGCTCATGGACATACCTCCGGTCGCAGTCTTGAAATCGCTCTCATCGAAACCGGTTTATCCCGAGGCGGCTGAGATTGTTTCGGGCAGGACCGAAACATCATTTGAAAAATTGGATCATTGGTAGCGCTCCATGCAAAAGCGGAGCAACTCATGATGTCATCCTGGATGTATGCACTATGCGCCACAATGCACCTATGGCGTGAACGATGCCGATCACGTCGCGAACTGGCATTGCTGGACGAGAGCGCCTTGAAAGACATAGGTCTATCTCGATACGAGCGTTGCCAAGAAAGCTGCAAGTGGTTCTGGATGCAGTGATGCGATCATGTGCAGCTGTTTAGCGAATTCACCTTATCAAACGAATCCGCGGTTTTTCAAAAGGCCCGTAACCTCGGGTGGACGGCCACGGAACTTTACATAGGCCTCCTGCGGGTCGCGCATGTTGCCAGCAGAGTATACGTAACGCTTGAGGCGGTTTGCCGTTTTGCGATCGAAGATGTCGCCTGTTTCTTCAAAAGCGGCAAAGGCGTCTGCGTCCATGACCTCCGACCACATGTAACTGTAGTAACCCGCTGCGTAGCCAGAGACGATATGCATGAAGTGTGGCAGGCGATGACGCATGACGATTTCTTTCGGCATGGCGATTTCGCCAAGCACATCATCTTCGAATTTTTTCATATCGTCGGGGGCTTCGTTCAGCTCATATAACTTCATGTCCACCAGCGCCGACGCCGTGAATTCAACCGTTGCAAAGCCCTGGTTGAAATTACGTGCCGCTTTAAGCTTCTTCAAAAGCCGCTGTGGCATCGGCTTGCCGGTCTTGTGGTGTAGAGCAAAATTCCTCAGCACCTCCGGCTGCATCAACCAGTGTTCATAAAGCTGGGATGGAAGCTCGACAAAGTCGCGGCTTACGGATGTGCCCCAAAGCGCGGGATAGGTAACATCCGACAAGAGGCCGTGCAGGCCATGGCCAAATTCATGAAACAGGGTGCGTGCATCGTCAACAGACAACAAAGCAGGTTCGCCTTCGCCGCCTTTGGCAAAGTTCATGACGTTGACGATGATCGGTGTTGAACCCTTGCCCAACTTGTGTTGAGAGCGGAAACTCGACATCCAGGCACCGGACCGCTTTGAAGGGCGTGCGAAATAATCGCCCATGAAAAGGCCAACGTGTTCGCCTTTGCGGTTTTTCACCTCCCAGACCAGGACATCGGGATGATATCGAGGAATGTCATCTATTGACGTGAAGGTGAGGCCAAAGAGGCGACGGGCGCAATCGAAAGCGGCAGCTATGATCTGGTCGAGTTGCAGGTAGGGGCGCAGTTCTGCTTCGTCGAGGTCATAGCACTCCTTGCGAACCTTCTCGGCATAGTAGCGCCAATCCGATGCAGCAATTGGCTTGTTCATGCCCTCACGCCGTGCGGCAGCTGCAAGCGCGTCGCGCTCATCTGCGGCCTTGTCTACGGCATAGCTCCATACCTGCGAGAGCAGATCATTCACTGCCTTGGGTGTTTTCGCCATGGTGTCGTCGAGAGCGAACTCGGCAAACGTTGCATACCCCAACAGCCGGGCGAGTTCCTGCCTCAGTGCCGCAATTTCGGTGAGGATCACACGGTTATCGGTCGTGCCGCCGTTTGCGCCGCGGCTTGTCCAGGCATCGAATGCTACCTCGCGCAGATCGCGACGCGCGGAGAACGTAAGAAAGCCTTCCACGCTTGATCGGGATAGTGTGATGACATGCTTGCCGGGCAGTCTACGCTCCTCAGCCGCCCTGGCTGCGGCGGCACGGAAGCCATCGGGCAGGCCATCCAGGTCGCGCTCGCCTTCAAGCACCAGATGCCATGACTGTTCGTCCTTCAGGACGTTTTGCATGAATTCAGTCACAAGCGATGCTAGCCGTTCCTTGATTATTGCGATCCGTTTCCTGGCGGCCGGTTTAAGTTGTGCGCCGGCACGCACAAATGACAAGTGCGTACGTTCAAGAAGACGTTCTGCCTGCGCATCGAGCTTCAGTCTGTCACGGCGCTGATAGAGTTCGTCGATGCGATCGAATAACCTGGTGTTGAGCAGAATGGCACTTTCGTGGGCGGCGAAGCGGGGTGAAACCTTGCGCGCGATCTCAGCCAGTTCATCGTTTGAATCGGTCGCTTCGAGATTTGAAAAAACATGCGCGACACGATCAAGCAGTGCGCCGGATTTCTCCAGGGCAACAACCGTGTTGTGAAAGGTCGGGCGGGCCATATTGCCGGCGATCAAACGGATTTCGGCGCGGTGTTCGGCGAAAGCCTTGTTAAGCGCGGGCTCAAAATGCGCAGGCTCAATCTTATCAAATGGCGGCATTGCGAATGGCGTGCGCCAGGGATTGAGCAAGGGATTGGAACTTGTGGATTTGGCTGTGCGGACTTTTTTTGAAACCTTGGCCACCCTGCGGGCTGAACTGACTTTCTTCGTGCGTGCTCTGGATGACGTGTTTTTTGCTTTGGCTGCTTTCGTTCCGGCGGTCATTGGTTGCAACTCCCCAGGCGCATCAATTTATCCAAACAAAGATATGGTTGGAACTGAGGCAAGTGGCAACGCGCAAAAAACGACGAGGACCGGTTGGGGGGAACCGATCCTCGTGGGTACTTGGGAAAAGCACCAGGCCTCAAGGAGAGGATTGCTGAGCGCCTTGCCGGTGAAACTGACCCCGGGGGGTGGGGGCTGATCGTCCAGAGCCAACCGGTTTGCCGCCGCTGCAACGATTATAATCTCGCATGTCATTGTGGCCATCAACCGGCCCGATATTGACGTTGTTCAGTTGATGTTGGGGCAAAACTTTGATGCTCGTTGCGCTTACATAACTGGCAGCTCAGACGGCAAAAGGGCCCGGTCCGGGAGATGTTCTCGGAGGGAACAGGGGGCTGAGTTCCGAGATGAAAGCGGACCGGGCCAGGAGCCAACAGTCTCTTCATTAACGCGACCATTGAGGCCTTGAAGGGGGCCCAATGTGGCCGTGATGTGATTTTTGTTTCCTATTGTTTCGTTTTCGTCCGAAGGTGCTGTGAAAGCCTGGATAGGTTCAAACGGATCTCCTTGATCGAACGGCATTTTCAGGCAATTATTTTCCAAGCACCGAGAGGGAGGCGCTATTGAGCGAATCCGAACCGATAGTTGATTTCCGCCGGGTTCTGGCCGGTCGTGCAGCGCAGAATGGTGGCGCTTCGTCCCAGACTCTTGCGGCAACAGGCTCGCAGAACGCGCAAGGCGGGGGTCGTGAAACGGCAACGACCACTTTCAACAGGCTGGAGATTCGCGAAATTCTGCACGTTTACGGGCGGTTCGTTGCCCGCGGGGAATGGCGTGATTATGCCATCGACATGGGTCGGGACACGGCTGTGTTTTCCATTTTCAGGCGTTCGAGCGAGTGCCCGATCTACCGGATTACCAAATCGCCTAAACTCGCTCGCCGGCAGGGCATGTATTCGGTCGTTGCGGCAAGCGGCGTGATTCTGAAGCGTGGGCCCGACCTGCGCCGTGTGCTAGCGGTTTTGGACAAGTCGCCACGATTGGTTAGCGGCTGAGACATCCAAAATTTGGCTTTTGAGGCTTTATGCTGGGCAATTCGGTTTGCGGGCTCATAGCGGCCCCGTAACTTAGGGTCCGGACCCTAGACGGGCGGTGAACCAGCACCTTCACCCAGGGCACGCTGCATATAAATCAAATCGTACCATTGATCGAACTTGAAGCCGACGCTTGCCAGACGGCCCGTAACGACGAAACCGGCGCGGCGATGCAAATGTACCGACGCAGGCTCATTGTTGGTTTCGGCCTCCAGCGCCGTGATTAGAGCAACCATCTGGCGGAACCCTTTAGCAGCAGCCTCGTCCACCAGGGCCTCCAGCAACGCAAGACCGATACCGTGCCGCTGATGGCTACTATCCAGGTAGATCGCATTTTCGAGGGTCCAGGCGAATCCCGCTTTTTCGCCAAAGGGGCGAGAACCAGCATATCCGACGACTTTACCGCCGACCTCGGCAACCAGATAGGGCGTGCCTGCGGCTTGGCTCGCCCTCCAGCGGTTGCGCATGGTTTCGGCTGATGGTGGTTCAACCTCGAATGTAATAGCCGTGCCAAGGACGCTAGGACGATAGATCTCTGCGATTGCAGCGAAATCGTCGGCACCCGCCGGGCGGATCGTGCAACGCCTGGCGGCTTGGGGCTTAGTTTCGGCCACGGCGTATCGCTCCAAATTTGACAGGATCCTGAAACAAAACAAGGGCTCCGCTATTGCGGAGCCCTTGTGTGTATTCAAAACAGCTCAAGGCTGGTTGGCTGATACGCCTTATTCCTGTGAGCCGAACAGCGACAGCATGAACTGGAACATGTTCACGAAGTCGAGGTAGAGGCTCAGTGCGCCGAATATCGAGGCCTTCTTCAGGGCCTCACCATCACCAGCGACCGTGAAGTATTCGTCTTTCAGACGCTGTGTGTCGTAGGCCGTCAGACCAGCAAACGCCAGCAGGCCAATGACCGAGATGGCGAAGTGCAGCGCGCTCGACTGCAGGAACATGTTGACGATCATCGCGATGATGATGCCGACAACGCCCATAATCAGGAACGAACCCCAGCCCGACAGATCCTTCTTAGTGGTGTAGCCGTAAAGGCTGAGACCGGCGAAGGCAGCCGCCGTGATGAAGAACATCTGGTAGATGGAGCCAAGCTTGAAGATCACGAAGATCGACGACAACGATACGCCCATGGCCACCGCGAATGCCCAAAACACGAACTGGGCCGTTGCGGCACTGGTTCGGGCAAAGGACAGGAACAGAACAAAAGCGAGCGGCATGAGTGCCAGCACCCACTTCAAGGGTGACAGCAGAACCATCTTGCCAAGTGGCGTCACGAACATGCCGGATTTAAGCGCCAACGCCGCACCTGAAGCGGACGTAGCGGCCATAGCAGGGTCTGTGGTCACGAGCTGTGTATAAAGCAGATAGGCGACGACGCCCGACAGGGCGACAGCCACCGCCATGTAGTTGTAGACGCCAAGCATGAACGAGCGTAGCCCCTCGTCCATCCGCCCCGCTTCGCGTGCAGCAGAGCCAGCGTACCGTCTATCCAGTTGAGCCATATTGGTTTTTCCCTTTTCAGCCGGTTTAATCTCTCCGGAATTACACCGAGAATATGAGCATGGTTAGGCCGCTATTCAAGACATTTTGGGGAAAAACTGCACGGGCCCGGATGGTTTGGTTTCGAGCAAATTGCCGTTTATCCCAGGATGGCCACCCTCCAACCCACTGGTATTAGAGAGCCCCGGGCGACAATCGCGAACCATTCTGTCGAGGCGCTCTTGGGTCCGGAATGCCTATTTGCTCATTCGTTGCGTAAATATGGCACCGGCCGGGCGCGGAGCACCTGCCAGGTCCCCAGTCCGCCAAAGAGGACGACCAGACCGCTCGCCAGCGTTAGTGCAAGCGCAACCGCCCCCAACGAAAACGTAAAGCGGACATCCATCACCTGTTCCAGTGCGACCCATGCGGCGAGTGCACCGAAGCCTATTGCGAAACCTGCCGTTGCCAGCGCAATGAGCAGATATTCCAGGATGTGTGCCGTGAGGATCCGCCGTCTGGTTGCCCCCAGCGCCTTCAGGATTACGGCTTCAAGGATACGGCGGCGCTGAGCAGTGGCGAGCGCGCCGGCCAGAACCAATGCGCCGGCGACCAGCGTCACCGAACCTGCTACCCTGACCGCGGCCATGATCTTCCCGAATACCTCTCCGAAAGCGTTGATTGCATCCTTGACGCGGATCGCCGTGATGGTTGGATAGACCTTGGTGACGGCCCGGGCCATGGCAGCTTCGTTTGCCAGGGATGTATTTTTTGGCAGCGTGACTGTGGCGAGCAAGTTGTGCGGCGCGCCGGCCAAAGTGTTGGGTGAAAACACCATGACAAAATTGATAGCCAAGCTTTCCCAGTCAACCTGGCGCAGGTTCGACACCCGGGCGGACACATTGCGGCCGAGCACGTTGACCGTCACCATATCGCCGATACCGACGCCTAGTTGTCCTGCCAGTTCCGTTTCGAAGGATACAAGCGGTTCGCCGGCATAATCCTTGCCCCACCATTTGCCAGAAACAACCGTGGAGCCTTCGGGAACTTCATCCGCATATGTGAGGCCAC
>JBKEAX010000013.1:0-18915 GCA_047972825.1 Hyphomicrobiaceae bacterium
CCCCTAACTTGACTGCTGCTGAACGCGTTGAGAGATGTTCAGAATTACGCATTGTTTTTCTCCCGTGCACCTGCTGGCGGCAGCTCCGCCACATCCCGGCGCGGCACCTGAGATATTCAGAGCCAACGGAGGGCTCATGCGACCCGAACAATTGAAGCGCTTTTCAACGCCGGTTCCGCGCTACACCAGCTATCCCACCGCGCCGCACTTTTCAGCCGCAGTGGATGCGACGACCTATGAAGCCTGGCTTGAAGATTTGCCGCCAGGACTGCCGCTTTCGCTTTACGCGCATATCCCGTTCTGCCGCGAGATGTGCTGGTATTGCGCTTGCTCCATGAAGGTGACGCGGAGAAATGAGCCGGTTGCGCGCTACCTCACTGCATTGCTGCGTGAAATCGATACGGTCGCCACGCGTATTGCGCATCGTCACCAGGTAACTCACATACATTGGGGTGGCGGCAGCCCCAGTATTCTACTGCCTGATCAGATCCGGGAGCTTGCCGGTAAACTCAAGCAGCGTTTTGTGCTGGCAGCCGATGCCGAGTTCGCTGTTGAAGTCGATCCGCGCGGACTTGATGAAGACCGCATTCGGGCTTTCGCCGAGGCTGGGGTCAACCGGGTCAGCATAGGTGTGCAGGACTTCAATCAGGCCGTGCAGGACGCCATCAACCGGCAGCAGTCCGTTGAGCTAACGGCCTGGGTTGTCGATACGTTCAGGGCTCATGGCGTCAAAGGTATCAACATTGACCTCGTCTACGGCCTGCCGTTCCAGACACTTGAAACGGTGGACCAGACAATGGAGCATGTGCTGGCACTGAAGCCTGACCGAATTGCCCTGTTCGGATATGCGCACCTTCCCCAGCGCATTACGCATCAACGCCTCATTGACGAGGACGCGATGCCCAGCACTGCAGAACGTTTTTCGCAAGCAACGAAAGCAGCAGAACGTTTGACCAAGGCCGGCTTTGTCAGCATCGGGCTCGACCATTACGCAATGCCGACCGACCCCCTTGCTGCGGGGAACGTGCGGCGCAATTTCCAGGGCTACACGACAGATGATGCTGCGGCCCTCATCGGCCTTGGCGCATCCTCGATTGGAAAGCTGCCACAGGGTTATGTGCAAAACGCAGTGCCAATTGCCGATTATGAACGGCGGGTTGGCGATGGCGGTCTGGCGACCGTGCGCGGCCACGCCATGAGCACGGACGATGAAGCACGCGGGTTTATCATAGAACGCTTGATGTGCGCATTCGAGTTTCCCGCTGATGAACTCAGATCACGTTATGGCGCCCTGGCTGAACCCATTCTTGCGCAAGCGGCGGCGCTACAGGCCAGCGACATCGCCGACATGATCGTTCCAGATGCCTCAGGGGACGGCTTCACCATCACCGACAAGGGTCGCATCTTCGTCAGGTCGATTTGCGCCAAGTTCGATAGCTATCTTGGCAAGGGCATGGCGCAACACTCTGCCGGTGTGTGATCCCGCGCGATAACGCAGCAAGCTGTTTCGCTTACCGCGCCGGCGCGAGGATCACCTTCTGGATCATTTGCGTGATGCCCGGATCGGGGTTGATCTGCGTCGCCTTCTCATAGGCACGCACAACAGCCGGCCGTTGTCGTATCGCATCGAACCAGCGCAGCAGGTTGGGAAAGTCCTCAATGTTCTGCGCCTGGCGCTGATACGGCACGATCCACGGGAAGCAGGCCATATCAGCAATGGAATACGCTCCGGCAAGATATTCATGGTCGGCAAGGCGCCGGTCCATCACGCCATAGAGCCGCGCTGTCTCCTTTACATAGCGATTGATGGCGTATTCAATTTCTTCTTCGGCAAACAGGCGGAAGTGATGGTTCTGCCCGGCCATCGGTCCCAAGCCACCCATCTGCCAAAACAGCCATTCCATGGTTTCAATGCGGCCACGCAGATCGGACGCCATGAACTTTCCCGTCTTTTCCGCCAAATACATCAGGATCGCGCCCGACTCGAAAACCGAGATTGGCGCATTGCCGTCGGCGGGTTCATGATCAACGATCGCAGGGATGCGGTTGTTCGGTGAGATCTTCAGGAAGTCGGGCTCGAACTGCTGACCCTTGCTGATATCAATGGGCTTGACCTCATAGACCAAGCCAGCTTCTTCCAGAAAAATCGAAACTTTGTGGCCGTTGGGCGTGGTCCAGTAGTAAAGATCGATCATGTCACAATACCGCGCAGGCACCCCTAATGTCTGAAGATCTTGGATCTGGAGTCCTTCTTATTGGGTCCTGACGGCAACCACAAGGCACTGTCTTACACGGGAACTTCTTGAGCCTTCGATCAGCCCATCACAGTAGCCTCGCACAGAGTTCAACAATTTTATGTGAAAACCTCAACCCGTCGCCGTCTCTGCGGAAAGTCTCAATGCCGCCGTCAGCTCGCGCATGTCATCAAAGGCCTTCCAGTGGGGCAGCTCCGAGACAGGGGCCTTGCGATAACCGCGTTTAAAAAGGGCAAACCGTAATCCCAACTTGTCTGCGGTTTCAGCGTCAACCTCGCTGTCGCCAACGTAAAGTGCAGTTTGGGCATCAGCGTCAAGCTGATTGATGGCCAGCAGCAATCCCGCAGGATCGGGTTTGCGCGTGGGCAGCGTGTCACCGCCGACGACGACTTCAAACAGATCAGCAATGCCCAAATCTGCAAGTACCACGCGCGAAAGGCTTTCAGCCTTGTTAGTGCAGATGCCAAGCCGCACTCCAGAATTTTTGAAAGCCTTCAAAGCATCCACGACTCCTGGATAGACAATCGTTCGCTCAGCTGGCGCTTGCGCATAGAGCGCCATGAAACGTTTCACGGCAGGTTCGAGCACGTCCGGCGAAGTGGAAGTCTTGTTGTGATCCAGCGCCCGGCGCACAAGCATAGGGATGCCGTTCCCGACAAATGATATGACGATAGGCAGGCCAATTCCTGGCAGCTGCATTTCCCCCATCAGTTTGTTTACAGCCGCGTGCAGATCGGGCGCGCTGTCAACCAGGGTTCCGTCAAGGTCGAAAACCGCAGCTTTGATTTTATTGAGGCCGTTCACGCCGCATCCTTCCATTTGATCGAACAGCCCATCGAAGGGATCTGCTCCGCTGGCCCTCTGCCGGTCTCAGCCACGTGTTTCATGGCGAGGAACAGATCCCGTCTCAGGTCCGCAGGCCCAGCTTCCTTGCGCGAGGCATCCAGGCGACCACGGTACTGCAATCCAAGATTTGCATCGAAACCAAAGAAGTCCGGCGTGCAGACAGCATCGTAGGTGCGCGCCACAACCTGGCTTTCGTCATGAAGATAAGGGAACGGGAATTCATGTTCGCCGGCAAAGACCTTCATTTTTTCAAACGAGTCCTCAGGATAGGTCTTTGCATCGTTGGCATTGATCGCAACCGACTTAATGCCGAACGTTTCCAGTTCGCGCACATCACGAACGATGCGGTCGATAACAGAACGCACATACGGGCAATGGTTGCAGATAAACATGACAAGTGTGCCGCGCGGACCGGCCACGTCATCAAGGCTCCATGTGCTCCCATCAATGCCCGGCAATTCGAACGTCGGGGCCTTCCAGCCAAAATCACAGATCGGCGTTTCAACGGCCATACTGGTTCCTCCGCCAATGGTAACGGTTCACGCTGCCGCAGAACGCACGGCGGCATCTGCTGCATTGCGGATCGCGGTAATATTGGCGGCATAAGAGTCCTTGGTGCCGCCCTTGAAGACCGCTGAACCTGCGACCAGAACATTAGCGCCTGCCGCAGCCACAAGCGGAGCAGTCTCTGGCGTGACCCCGCCGTCGATTTCAATGTCGATTGGCCGGTTGCCAATCATGGACTTGATGCGTTTGACTTTCTCCACCACGGAAGGAATGAACGCCTGTCCGCCAAAGCCGGGGTTCACCGTCATGAGCAATATTAGATCGAGGCGGTCAAGGACATATTCAATGACATTCTCCGGCGTCGATGGGTTCAAGGACACGCCCGCCTTCTTGCCAAGACCGCGGATTGCCTGCAACGAGCGATCAAGATGCGGCCCTGCCTCTGCATGCACGGTGATGATATCGACTCCTGCTTCTGCAAAGGCCGCGAGATAGGGATCAGCCGGCTCGATCATCAAGTGACAGTCGAACACTTTTGGCGAAGCCTTGCGGATGGCCTTGATGACCGGGGGGCCAAACGTGATATTGGGCACAAAATGACCGTCCATTACATCGAGATGGATCCAGTCGGCGCCGGCCGCATCGACAGTGGCGACTTCCTCGCCCAGCCGCGAGAAATCGGCTGACAGGATCGACGGAGCGATAATCGTATTTGATGCCATGAGCGTTGACCCTTCGGTTCGTATTGGATTGGAGGCCCCTTGCCACCACGGGCTTTGCGTGGTGAGAGACCCTACTTTGTCAAATTTGCAAACAGGCTTGGCAGTTTTTCCGGCAAGCGTTCCACCTGGTCGATGATCGTGTAGTTGTTGGCCCCGAATATCCGCGAGACGTACCTGTCTGCTTCAGGGTCGAGTGTCAGGCAATAGCTGGAGATGCCCATCTGCTGCAACTCGACCGCTGCTTTTTTGGCGTCCATCCTCAGGTATTGCGGATCGCGCTCATCAATATCGGCGGGCTCGCCATCGGTGACGATCAACAGCAATTTATGACCCTCACTGCGCTGATTGAGATGATAACCGGCATGGCGCATAGCGGCACCCATACGCGTGGAAAGACCGCCCTTCATACCCGCCAGCCGGCTCTTGGCGTGCTCATCCAGGCGCTGATCGAAATCCTTGAACCGGAAATATTGCACGTCGTGCCGGCCGTCAGAAGCAAAACCATGAATTGCAAACGGATCGCCAATGCCGTTGATGGCGCTTGCCACCAGGGCGGAGGCCTCTCGCGTCAATTGCAGCACGGTCTTTTCGGTGCCACGCACCAATTCGTTGGTGGATTCCGACAAGTCGAGCAGGATGACGACGGCCAAGTCGCGGCGATTTATGACGTTGCGCATGGTGATGCGCGGGTCGGGCTGCAGACCCATGCGGACCATAACGATGGCATCAACTGCTGCATTGATGTCGAGTTCATCACCATCCTCCAGCCGCCGCTGGCGTGAAATGCCCTGCGGGCGCAGGCGGTCGACGATCTGCTTTATGCGATGACTGACGCCCTTGTGGGCCATCAAAACAGTGTCGATGGCTTCAGGATCACCGCGCCCCTGCCGGCGCTCATAAACGGTGGCCCAGCTTGGGCGATGCAGTTGCACCTTGTAGTCCCACTCCGCGTAATGAAACGGATCGGAGACGGGCTCCTTGCCCTCCATCTCGTTATAGGAAACGCCCTCGTCCTCGTAGGGAAACAGCTCGCTGGATAGCGTCCATATTTCCTCAGCATCATCACCAGCATTTTCCACGTCAACTGCGTTGATGAACTCCATAACATCGACATTGCGGCGGACCTGTCGCGTCAATTCCGGAACATACGCGGTGGCGTCTGACCAGTCATAGCCATCCATGGCCCACACAAAGCGATTGTCGTCGCGGTAGGGGATATTCAAAGATTCCAGTATGCGCAGGCTCGGTACGGCCCGGTGTTCGGCCAGATGATGAAAGAGTTCAAGGCCAAGTCCCCACGAAAACATCGTCTCCCGCTCGTTGCCCTCTATATTGATATGAAATTGTTCGACCAGGTCATCGATCAACCTGTCACCTGTTGAAACGCCCGGCTCAAGCAATGCCTTCGCCAACTTCTCCAACAGGTACATGGTCTCGTGCTCATAGTGGCCGGGCGGAGACGTTGGCATCAGGGAACGAAAGAGGCCGCGCAACCCTGGAAACTGTTTAATGGCGCAATGTTCAACCCGGGCGTCTTCCAGCATTCCCACGAAGAAAACCTGCGCCGGGGAAAGCGCTTGCCGGCTAAGGCCATGGTCGGAACAGGTGATGTGCGCGGCCATATGGGCGCACATGGCGCGGTAGACATCCAGCCCGGAGACGCTGCCGAATGGATCGACCGCGTCAGGTAGGTGGAGCGCGCCTACTTCGATGAATGGGCGAAAGCCAACATGGTCGGCTGCACTGGGACGCAGAAAAAAGTCACGTCCCCAAAAGGCACGTAGATAGAAGTTCAAGCGCCGTTGGGAATCGACAAACAGCGTGCCGCGCCGTTCCTGTTTGAGAACCGCTTTTGAATCCTCGCTTACGAGACCAAAGTAGTCAGCCTGCTTGGGGAGGTCACGGCTATAGGCCTCTGCGCCGAAGTCAACCCAGCGCCGCAAGCCTGACAACGTGAGTTTGGATAGCAATTCCTCCATGACACCGAACATCGGCCGCAGTCCGCGCGGCGCCCTGGCCGCCAAGCGGTGAAGAAGCTGCAAATAACCGCGCAGAAGTTCGGCATCACCAAACCGCCGTGCAGCCCCCGGTAGAGTTGAGATCATCAGCGTGAGAACTTCGCCCGAAACCATCGACGAAAGCTTAAGGACTGCCCCAACAACATCACGGATAATGTCGTCGCCGCACTCCTTAACAACCAGCGGCATCTCATCAAGATAGCTGACAAGCAAGGCCCGCCCCTTGCCCAGTGAAATCACGGCCTTTGCACCGTCGAGGTAGTCCTTCAGCCCCATCGGCGTCATGTTACGCGCCGCCTCATGGAACAGGCCTTCAAGCGTGTCTTTGAGTTCCGGTGCAGCCCCGATCAGTTCTTCCCGATACTCGTCGAGACTGACTTTCATGCCGCCTGGTCTTTACTACTGTCGGTGATCTCAGGGAAAAAGGTGCTGACTGCGGCCTGTAGCGTATCGCGCATGTCCGGATCATCGGAGAGCGGTTCAACAAGTGCCATCTGGCAGGCGGCCTGCGGGGGGATTTTCTTTGCGATCAACTGGCCAGCGTAGATCAACAGACGTGTCGACATCCCCTCATCCAGGCCATGACCCTTCAGGTTGCGTGAGCGCTCGGCGACCTGCACCAGGCGCTCTGCAACGCCATGGTCGATACCGGCTTCATGAGCAACGATCTCAGCTTCAACATCAGCCTGCGGGAAGTCGAATGACATGGCGCCAAAGCGCTGCTTGGTGGATTGTTTCAAGTCCTTCATCATCGACTGGTAGCCAGGGTTATAGGAAATAACGACCTGGAAATCCGGATGCGCGTTGACCACCTCGCCTTTTTTTTCCAAAGGCAACTGACGCCTGTGGTCGGTCAGAGGGTGGATTACAACAGTCGTGTCCTGACGTGCTTCCACGACTTCATCGAGATAGCAAATTGCGCCGATGCGTGCGGCAATGGTCAGCGGGCCATCCTGCCATTTCGTACCATTGATATCGAGGAGGAAACGGCCAATCAGATCCGATGCGGTCATGTCCTCGTTGCATGCAACCGCGACCAGCGGCTTGCCCAGCTTCCAGGCCATGTATTCGACAAAGCGTGACTTGCCGCAACCGGTGGGCCCCTTGAGCATGACCGGCATGCGCACATCGTAGGCGGCGGCGAACTGCTCTATCTCTTTGCCGACGGGGCGATAATAGGGCTCCTTCTGGATACGAAACTGACCTGGATCGATATCGCTCATGGGGAACACCTCGGGGTCGTCTTCGTTTATGTCCGGGGAATTGTTGGCCACGGTGGCTGGCGGTGATGTACCGGGGCCGCCGTGTGCGCGGCCCCAACGCCTTCTTGTTCTCAGACCTTGATCTCAGCGCGATGCACAACCATCGCAGTTCCCTGAGACTGCTTGTAGTTGTCGTAGCCGATCAAACGAACATGATTGTGTGGATTGGCTTTCTTGCACTGCGCAATTTCCCGGAAGATCGCATCGATGTCGGTCTCACCGAACATTGGCAGTTTCCACATGTACCAGTAGTTGGATGAAGCATTTTCCGGTTCGGTGTGTTCAATGCCAGGGTTCCAACCCTTCGACACGATGTATTCCACCTGCTTGCGCAGTTCGTCATCGGTCAACTGCGGCAGGTAGGAAAACGTTTCCATTTTCCGGCTTGCAGGGTCCGACAGGCGGGAGCTGTAGTCCTGTACGTCGCTCATCGTTTCATTCCTTCATGGTCATCGGCGTTGGCTCATGTGCACGACATCAACGATGCACGACATCCAGCTTGTCCACTGTATCGAATTCGAACTTGATCTCTTTCCATGTCTCCATGGCGATCTTCAGTTCTGGGCTATGCCTGGCGGCATTGGTGAGGATGTCCTTGCCCTCCTTCTCCAACTCACGGCCTTCATTGCGCGCCTTGACACAAGCTTCCACGGCGACCCGGTTGGCAGCAGCACCGGCGGCATTGCCCCACGGATGGCCCAATGTGCCACCGCCGAACTGCAGACAGGCATCGTCACCGAAGATGGAAACGAGCGCCGGCATGTGCCAGACATGAATACCGCCTGATGCAACCGGAATAACACCGGGCATCTGCCCCCAGTCCTGATCAAAGAAGATGCCGCGTGAGCGGTCTTCTTTTACATACTTGTCACGCATCAGGTCGATCCAGCCGAGGGTTGCTGCACGGTCACCTTCAAGCTTGCCAACAACGGTGCCGGAGTGGAGATGATCACCGCCTAGCAGACGCAGCATTTTCGCCAGCACGCGGAAATTGATACCGTGCTTGGGGTGGCGGTCGATCACGCCATGCATCGCCCGGTGGACGTGCAGCAGAATACCGTTGTCGCGGCACCACTTGGACAAGCTGTTATGGGCCGCCCAGCCCAGCGTCAGGTAGTCGCTCATGATGATCGGCGTGCCGATCTCCTTGGCGAATTCCGCACGCTTGTACATCTCTTCGACGTCGGGCGCTGTCACGTTCAGATAGTGCCCTTTGCGTTCCCCGGTCTCGGCTTCGGCTTTTTCGATTGCTTCCTGACAGAACTGGAAGCGGTCACGCCAGCGCATGAAAGGTTGCGAGTTGACGTTCTCGTCGTCTTTCGTGAAGTCGAGACCGCCCCGCAGAGCTTCGTAGACAGCACGCCCATAGTTCTTGGCCGACAGGCCGAGTTTCGGCTTGATGGTGCAGCCAAGAAACGGACGACCATACTTGTTGAGCTTGTCACGTTCCACCTGGATGCCGTGCGGCGGGCCATTGCAGGTGGTCACAAACCACAGCGGAAAACGCACATCCTCCAGACGCAGGGCACGAACGGCCTTGAAGCCGAATACGTTGCCGACAAGCGAAGTGAACACGTTGACCACCGAGCCTTCTTCAAACAGGCCCATCGGATACGCAATGAAGGCGTAGTAGGATTCATCGTCGCCGGGCACGTCCTCAATTGCGTAGGCGCGACCCTTGTAGTATTCCAGATCGGTAAGAAGATCGGTCCATACTGTCGTCCAGGTGCCGGTTGACGATTCGGCGGCAACTGCGGCGGCCGCCTCTTCGCGCGGCACACCCGGTTGCGGCGTAATCTTGAAGCAGGCAAGGATATCGCTATCCTTGGGCGTGTAGTTAGGTTCCCAATAGGTTTCGCGGTATTCTTTCACCCCGGCCGAGTACTTCCCGGGAGGCTGGTGCTTGTTCATGTTCTTTCCTGTCTTTTAAAGACCAATCATGCCTAGATCGCGTTCACTTTTCACGGAATCCCGCCCGCTCTCTATTTTCTTTTGTTATGAGCATGTTCTTCACGCCGAACCGCGTACGCTTCGGCTGAACATGCTCTAAGGCGGGCAGGCCTTCCGGGTCTGCATCAGGCAGCCTTGGCCACGTTTGACTTCGGATCGAGTTCGCCTTTTGCGTAACGTTTGGCCATCTCACTCATGGGGATGACCTTGATTTTGGAAGCCTGGCCAGCAGTACCGAAGGCCTCAAAGCGATCACGGCACACTTTGCTCATGGCCTCCATGGCCGGCTTCAGGAATTTTCGAGGATCAAATTCAGACTTGGCCGTCGTAGCGATGCGGCGCATCTCGGCGGTGCCGGCAAGGCGCAGGTCGGTGTCGATATTGACCTTGCGCACGCCCATCTTGATGCCACGAACAATCTCCTCTACCGGCACACCGTAGGTTTCCTTCATCTGGCCACCGTTGGCGTTGAAAACCTCCTGCCATTCCTCAGGCACGGACGAGGAACCGTGCATGACGATATGCGTATTCGGCAGCTTGGCGTGGATCTTCTCAATCACGTCCATTGCGAGAACGTCGCCTGTTGGCTTGCGGGTGAATTTGTAGGCACCGTGCGACGTGCCAATGGCCACTGCCAACGCGTCGACTTTGGTGTCAGCAACAAAGCGCATGGCTTCATCGGGGTCGGTCAGCAGCATCGACTTATCGAGCTTGCCTTCGAATCCATGGCCGTCTTCAGCCTCGCCCTGCCCGGTCTCCAGTGAACCCAGACAACCCAGTTCACCTTCCACAGAGGCACCAACCATGTGCGCAAGGGTCGCGACCTGCCTGGTGATACCAACATTGTAGTCGTAATCGGCCGGCGTCTTGGCATCTTCCTTCAAGGAACCATCCATCATCACAGAGGTAAAGCCGTTCTGGATGGCGGACAGGCATGTGGCGACGTTATTGCCATGATCCTGATGGATGCAGATCGGGCTATCGGGATAAATGAGCTCAAGAGCCTCCATCATCTTTGCCAGCATAATGTCGTTGGCGTAGGAGCGCGCACCGCGCGAAGCCTGGATGATGACCGGCGCATCGGTGGCCTTGGCCGCTTCCATGATGGCCAGACCCTGCTCCATGTTGTTGATGTTGAATGCTGGCACGCCGTAGCCGTGCTCGGCAGCGTGATCCAGAAGCTGGCGCAGTGTAATGCGGGCCATTAGCGTACCTCCTCCAGTTTTCCATCCTTGCGTCCGCTTCCCTGGTTCTTCAGAAGAGCAACGACGCCCGGCAGTTCACGCCCTTCGAGCCATTCGAGGAACGCACCGCCTGCTGTTGAAACGTAGGTAAACTTGTCCGCAACACCGGCGGCGTTAAGTGCAGCAACGGTATCGCCACCGCCAGCGACGGCGACCAGCTTGCCTTGCGATGCAAGATCAGCTGCGGTCCGGGCAACTGCAAACGTGCCATTGCCGAAGGGCTCCATCTCGAAGGCGCCGAGCGGTCCGTTCCAAAGCAGTGTGGCAAGCGTTTCAATCGACGCCGTTAGCGTGGCGATTGTTTCTGGTCCGACATCAAGGATCATTCCGCCGGGAGAAACCTGATCCACCGGCACCGTTACATGAGGGGAATTTGCTTCGAACTTTTCTGCCACAACCACATCTGTCGGAAGCAGTATTTCACAGCCCTTATCCTTGGCTTTTTCCATGATGCGGCCAGCCGTTTCCACCATGTCGGCTTCAACCAGAGACTTCCCGATTTCATAGCCCTTGGCGACAAGGAACGTGTTGGCCATGCCACCGCCGATGATGAGGCGGTCCATTTTGCTGACGAGGTTTTCAAGCACCGCGATCTTGGAAGAGATCTTTGCGCCACCAACCAGCGCAGCCGTTGGCCGCTTTGGATTTTCCAGCGCAACTTCCAGTGCCTTGATCTCCTCTCCCATCAGGGGGCCCGCATAGGCGGGCAGAATTTCCGCGAGCCCCGTGATCGACGCATGCGCGCGATGCGAAGACGAAAAAGCATCCGAGACGAAGATATCGCCCAGCCGAGCCAGTGATCTGGCAAATTCTGGATCACCCTTTTCCTCACCCGCATGGAAACGAACATTCTCAAGCAAGAGAACTTCGCCGGGCTTGGCTGTGGTGATCTGCTTTTCAACGTCCGGGCCAATACACTCCGGCAAGAACTTTACCGGCTGACCCAATGCTTCTGAAAGCGCGGCGGCAATTGGCTGTACGGAAAACTCAGGCGAAGCCTTGCCCTTTGGGCGGCCAAGGTGTGTCAGAACGACCACTTTAGCCTTGCGCTTGAGAAGATCAGAAATGGATGGTGTCACCCGCTTGATGCGTGTTGTGTCTGTGACCTTGCCGTCACGAATGGGAACGTTGAGATCAACGCGCATCAACACTGTGTGCCAGGCAACATCAACGTCAGTAATGGTACGGAACTTGTTCATGGCTGCAAACATCCTTCCATGTATGCTGGCATTACGACTTCACGCGGCGCGCGGCTTCTGCGACCGCCTCGACCGTAATGCCAAAGTTCTCGTAGAGTTTGGGTGCAGGTGCCGACGCACCAAAACCCTGCATTCCGACGAAAGCACCGTTATCACCGAGCCATCGGTCCCAGCCGAGACGCGCTGCGGCTTCAACACCAACACGTGGCGCGGTACCCAGAACAGAAGCGCGATAGGCATCGCCTTGTGCTTCGAACAACTCCCAGCACGGCATTGAAACAACCGCTGCCTTGATGCCGTCCGCCGCCAATTTCTCGGCCGCCGTCACGGCAAGCTCCACTTCCGATCCCGTTGCCAGGATCGTCACGTCGCGCTTGCCATCGGCTTCCTTGATGACGTAGGCGCCTTTCGCGGTGAGGTTCTCGTTCGTGTGGGTGGTACGCAGGGTCGGCAAGCCCTGCCGTGACAACACCAACACTGAAGGCTTGTTCGCCGTCTCCAGAGCCACCTGCCATGCTTCAGTTGTCTCGACGGCGTCGGCGGGACGAATCGTCAGCATGTTCGGGGTGGCACGCAGCATCGCCAGATGCTCGACAGGCTGGTGGGTTGGGCCGTCTTCTCCAAGCCCGATGGAATCGTGTGTCATGACGTAGATTACGCGCTGCTCCATCAACGCTGACAGGCGCATCGCGCCGCGCGCATAATCGGTGAAACACATGAATGTACCACCATAGGGAACAAACCCGCCATGCAGCGCCACACCATTCATCGCCGCTGCCATGCCGTGTTCGCGCACGCCATAGTGCACATAGCGGCCAGAGAAATCATCCGGCGCAATAGATCCAAGACCCTTGGTAATTGTGTAGTTGGAGTGGGTGAGGTCTGCGGAACCACCAAGCGTCAGGTCGGTTGCCTCATTGATGACACCCAGCACCATTTCAGACGCCTTGCGGCTGGCAACCTTCGGTGCTTCTTCTGAGAGCTGCTTTTTATAGGCAACGAGCTTGTCCGAAACCTCCTTGGAAAGTTCGCTTGCCGCCTGCTTGTTGAACGTATCGGCTTTGCCAGAGGCTTCCAGGCGCTTTACCCATGCCGCCCTGGCCGCCGCACCCCGCTCTGAAATCGCGCGCCATTGCGCGATGATTTTCTCGGGCACCTCGAAAGGCCCGTGGCTCCAGCCGAGCTTCTCGCGCGCGCCCTTGATCTCATCTTCGCCAAGCGGTTCGCCGTGCGCCTTGGCCGTACCCGCGCGTGTCGGCGCGCCGTAGCCAATCACCGTCTTGCACGCGATCATCGAGGGCTTGCCGGTTTCAGAACGCGCTGCGGCAATTGCCTGCTCCACCGCGGCAGGATCGTGCCCATCGACACAGAGAACATGCCATCCGGCCGCTTCAAAGCGCTTTTTCTGATCCATTGACGTCGCCAGGCTGGTGGCACCGTCAATCGAGATATCGTTGTCGTCCCACAGCACGATGAGCTTTGAAAGCTTGAGGTGGCCGGCAAGATCAATCGCCTCGTGGCTGATGCCTTCCATCAGACAGCCGTCACCTGCAATCACATATGTGTAGTGATTGACGAGATCATCACCATAGCGCGCGGCCATCAGCTTCTCTGCCAGCGCCATTCCGACCGCCGTGGAAATGCCTTGGCCGAGCGGGCCTGTTGTAGTCTCGATGCCCTTGGCATGGCCGTATTCAGGGTGGCCAGCGGTGCGGCTTCCTAGCTGACGGAAGTTCTTGATCTGGTCCAGGCCCATGTCGTCGTAGCCCAGCAGGTAGTGGATCGAATAAAGCAGCATCGATCCGTGGCCAGCTGATAGGATGAAGCGATCGCGGTCCGGCCATTTCGGGTTGGCTGGATCAATTCTCATGAACCGCGAGAACAAAACCGTGGCAACATCAGCCATGCCCATAGGCATGCCCGGATGCCCTGACTTGGCTTTCTGTACGGCGTCCATTGACAGTGCACGCACTGCATTCGCCATAGTCTTCAGATCAGCCGTATCGGCCTTGGGTTCTGCTGCTGCTATATTCATTTTTCTGTTCCTCTCAATCAGGACGCGCGCTTCTTCATCTCAACCAGACGATGGATCATCGGCGTCAGAATGAGTTGCATTGCGAGATCAAGCTTTCCACCTGGAATAACGATTGAGTTGGCACGCGACATGAAACTGTCGTGCAGCATGGAAAGCAGGTACGAGAAGTCGATGCCGCGCGGATCCTTGAAGCGAATCACAACGAGGGATTCATCGGGTGTTGGGATCCAGCGGGCAATGAACGGATTTGAGGTATCGACCGTGGGAACCCGCTGGAAGTTGATATCGGTGTGGGTAAACTGCGAACAAATGTAGTTCACATAATCTGGCATGCGCCGCAGGATGGTATCGGTTACAGCTTCTGTCGAATAACCGCGAGCGGCCTTGTCACGGTGGATCTTCTGTATCCACTCAAGGTTTATGACTGGAACAACACCAATCTTCAAATCGGCGTGCTTGGCAACGTTGACCTTGTCGGTCACGATCGCGCCATGCAGGCCTTCGTAGAACAAAAGGTCGGTGTCTTCGGGAAATTCCTTCCAGTCCGTGAACGTTCCAGGTGGTTTGCCATATTTTTGCGCTTCCAGGTCATCGTGCACGTAGTGCCGTGTCCTGCCGCCGCCGGTTTGCGAATATGTGCGGAAAACTGTTTCGAGTTCTTCAAACAGATTTGCTTCAGGTCCGAAGTGGGAAAAGGTGCGGTCACCTTTCTCTTCGGCGCGCTTTTGCGCCTCCTTCATGGCGGCACGGTCATAGCGGTGGAATGCATCGCCTTCGATAGCCGCGTTGGTCACGCCTTCTCGCCGGAAAATCTGCTCGAAGGTGTGCTTGACCGTGGACGTACCTGCACCGGAAGAGCCTGTGACGGAAATGATGGGAAATCTGATTGACATTTATTCTCCTCTTGAACCGGAACGGCCCGCTCAAGCGCGGAACAAGCCGCGCTCATTAAAGAGCGGCGAACGCTGCGCGCGTGCAGGTGCATCCTTGTAGTACCGCTCGACACGCTCCACCTTGTCTGCGGAACCCAGAATCAGCGGAACACGCTGATGCAGTCCGGTCGGCGCCATATCCAGAATACGATTGACGCCGTCGCTAGCTGCCCCACCCGCTTCCTCAAACACCAGGGCCAGGGGATTTGCCTCGTAAACAAGGCGATGACGCCCCTTCTCAAATCCTTCCCGTTCATCGCGCGGATAAAGATAAATACCGCCGCGTACCATCATGCGGAATGCTTCCGCCACGATCGACGCCAGCCACCGCATGTTGAAGTCCTTGCCGCGTGGCCCTTGAGCACCAGCAATCAGATCATCTACATATTCGCGCACTGGTGCGGGCCAACGCCGGTAGTTGGATGCATTGATCGCATACTCGGTGCTGCCCGAGGGAATCCTGACATTAGCCCGTGAGAGGCGATACTTCCCGTCGTTGCGGTCGAGCGTGAAAATATGCGTACCGCTGCGCAACGTCAGTACCAGCGCGGTCTGTGGACCGTAGATGAAAAATCCCGCCGCAAGTTGATTGCGCCCCGGCTGCATCAGCGCCGTATCGATGCCGCCAGTACCGGAAGCCGGAACGGGAAAGATGGAAAATATGGTGCCAATCGTGAGATTGGTGTCAATGTTGGATGAGCCGTCCAGGGGGTCCATCGCCACCGCAAGAGCATGGTTGGAATCAAGGACCTCGACCTCATCGAGATCCTCTGAGCCGAGGACTGCAACGGGGGCGCCCTCAAGGCCTGAACGGAAAATCTTGTGCGCCTCGACATCAAGCTGTTTTTGCATACTGTTGCTCTCGGCCCCGCCGCACGCCTTGCCGGTCAGCTCGTTCAAGTTGGTATCGAGCGGTGCGCCAGCAATCTTGATGGCCAGTTCGCAGGAAGCGTCTGCCATGGCCTGGACGGTAGCGGCAACATCTTCCCGGCCGCCAGCCTTGCGCCAGTCCGCCAGATGCACATCCAGTGTCTCGGTCGTGTTGCTCAAGGCTTTCTCCCAGATGTTGCCGGTTCCCGACCCATATTATGAGACATAAGGAGCAGGGCTTTTTGTCCACCGTCTTGACGCGGCGGTTGATTGATTGGCGGACATTAGGAGATGCTGGCGCGGATAGCAAAACTGAATTAACTTTGCTTCATGCAAAGAAAAACTTCTCGCATATCTCTTGGCCGCATCACCCTCAAACAACTGCGTGCGTTAACCGCCGTCGTCGAGGAAGGCAGCAATGCGGCTGCCGCCACACGGCTCAACGTTACGCCACCTGCGGTGGCACTGCAGCTCAAATTGATCGAAGAAGAAGCCGGAATGCCGGTATTCGAGCGTACTCCTGAAGGACTTGTGCCAACGGCTGCAGGCCAGGAGCTTTTGTCCACCGGGGCGAAGATTGAAAGTGCGCTGTCGGAGTGCGCGGAGGCGTTACAGGTGCTGCGCCAGGGCGAAGGCGGGCGAGTTTCCGTTGGCGTCGTCAGCACCGCAAAGTACTTCGCGCCGCGCGCTTTTGCCGCGTTCATGCGCGAGCATCCTCACGTTGAGATTGACTTGTTCGTTGGCAACCGTGCCGACATCATCGCTGAACTGGAGCGCTTTCATCTCGACATCGTCATCATGGGCCGCCCACCCGATACAATGGAGGTTATCCGGACGGCCATCGGGCCGCACCCTCACATTGTCATTACGCCGGCAGACCATCCCCTCGTCGGCAAACGTGCCTTGAAACTCTCCTCGCTTGCCAAGGAGAAATGGCTGGTGCGGGAATATGGCTCGGGCACACGCATCTTGATGGAGCGCCTGTTTGATGAAGCTGCCGCGATGCCGCGTATCGCAATGGAAATCGGCTCAAACGAAACGATCAAGCAAGCGGTGATGGCGGGACTTGGGATTGCCTTTCTGTCTGCACATACAGTGACACTTGAATTGGCAACGAAGCAGCTTGCCGCGCTTGACGTGAAGGGGCTTCCTGCGGTGCGCGACTGGTTTGCGGTGCGTCGCGCTGACAAGCGCGTGCTGCCGGTAACGCAGCTGCTGTGGGACTATCTGACGACGCGCGGAAAGGATTTTCTGCCGCGAGTCAGCTGAATTTTGTGGTGCCCGCAGCGCATGACAAAGGCTCTGGGCGGGGCCCATATGCATTCCATGCCAAGTCTACAGACATGCCCGTAATATCAATCAAGCTGTCAACTTCTGCATAATTTCGTCTGAAATCTCAAAGTTTGCGAAAACGTTTTGAACATCGTCGTCGTCATCAAGCATCGCAATCAACTTGAGGATCGTGCCCGCCTGATCTTCGTCAACAGGACTTGTCAGATTTGGGGTCCAGACCGTCTTGACGCTTTCCGCTTCGCCTAGCGCTTCCTCCAGCGCGGCGGCAACACTGCCCAGGTTCTCGAACTGACAGGTGATGACGTGGTTTGCCTCGTCGGAGACGGCATCGTCGGCACCGGCTTCTATTGCGGCTTCCAGAATTGCATCGGCTGAACCCGCTGACACCGGGTAGGTCACCTCGCCAACATGGTTAAACATATGCGCCACTGAACCAGTAGCGCCTAGGTTGCCACCAAACTTGGTGAACGCTGCACGGACGGCGCCTCCGGTGCGGTTGCGATTATCAGTCAACGCCTCGACTATGACGGCAATGCCACCGGACGCATATCCCTCGTAGCGCACCTCTTCATAGGCCTCGCTGTCGCCGCCAGCGGCCTTCTTGATGGCGCGCTCGATATTATCCTTGGGCATGTTCTCGGCACGTGCGGCCTGAACCGCCAGCCGCAGACGCGGGTTCATTCCGGGATCGGGGCTGCCGAGCTTGGCTGCCACCGTGATCTCGCGCCCAAGTTTGGCGAAGGCCTTGGCGCGCGCAGCATCCGCGCGCCCCTTCTTGTGCATGATGTTCTTAAATTGGGAATGGCCGGCCATGGCGTGTTCTCGTCGCAGATCGGATTTGGAATTGGTACCGCGCTCACAGCGGTGCGTGAAGGGTCGTTCTATAGCGCGAAATGAGGGTATCGGGTCAAGGCCACCTTGGGCATCAGACGGTCAAGCTTCCCAGAATTCAGGCACACTTCGTTGGAGCACGCCGCCCAGTCGAACAGCTTGCAACTTGTTTGCTAAGCCCGACTTGTCGTCGATTTCAACTGCAAGTCCCGATAATGTTCCCCGCCCCGCACTGGGCTCAAACCGGCCGCGTGGTATCTTGGTGATGAAGCGGTTTATAGGCTCGTCGATGTCCATGCCCAGAACCGAGTTGTAGTTGCCGCACATGCCAGCGTCGGTCATATAGGCCGTGCCGCCCGTCAAGATCCTTTCGTCAGCGGTCGGCGTGTGCGTGTGCGTACCGGCAAGCACTGAGACTCGCCCATCCACGAAATGCCCGAGCGCCTGCTTTTCGCTTGTCGCCTCGGCATGAAAATCGACGAAAATCACGTCGGCGCCCTGGCCCAGCGCGCAGGCTGTTAATTCCCGATCGATGGCGCGGAAAGGACAGTCGAGATCGGCCATGAAGACGCGACCCATTGCATTGATGACCAGAACGTCAGCGCCATTGCGCGCCTGAAAAAGCGCCGTGCCCCGCCCTGGCGTTCCATCTGGAAAATTAAGCGGACGGACCAGTCGCTCCTGGCGGGTAATAAAAACGAGAGCGTCCTTCTGGTCAAAGGCGTGATTCCCCAATGTAATCACGTCGGCGCCCGCGCCTAGCAACTCATCGCAAATCTTTTCGGTAATGCCAAAGCCACCTGCAGCGTTCTCTCCGTTAATGACGACAAAGTCGAGCTTCCAGCGCTCGCGCAAACCGGGCAGCATCTCGGTTACTGCCGCCCGCCCCGCACGCCCGACGACATCACCGAGAAACAAAAAACGCATGTGAAGTTCCGGTCTTGGATCGTG
>JBKEAX010000073.1:0-1649 GCA_047972825.1 Hyphomicrobiaceae bacterium
GCCCACTCCGCATCACTCAGTTCATAGCGACGAATCTGTGCCATCCCAACCTCCATCGGTTGAGAAATTGAATCACTGTTCGACCAAAATGGGAATCCTATTTATGAGTTTGTGACCTAGATCGTGCCCACGATTCCATGAAGAATGAACACGATCTAGGGATGTTGCTACTGAAGCAGGGATGCCCAGCGATTACAGTGCGACCATGTTGGTTTGTGCTAGGGTCCGGATCCAATAGCAATGAGTCCGGACCCTAGGTATGTCGGATCAATGCCCGCCAATCAGGGCAGGGGGAGCACGGTTATGGCAGCATCGAAAAACGCCGGCGGCAAGGTTGTAAAATTGGTTGCTGTAAAAGGCGGCAAGCACAAAAAAGCACCTGCAAAGAAAGTTGCAGCCAAAAAGCCTGTTGCGTCCCGCACCCGGTTCGAAAAGAAGGTTATTGCGCTGGTCTACGACTTTGACGGCACACTCTCGCCGCGCCCGATGCAGGAATATGCGTTCCTTCCGAAAGTTGGTGTCGATGCTGGCCAATTCTGGAAGGAGACCAACAGAATTGCGCGCGAGCAGGAAGCTGATCCGCTCATCACCTACATGCATCTTCTCTATAAGAAGGCCAAGGAGGCTGGCGTCCGCATTGATCGCGAAGACCTCGTTGCCCAAGGGCGGCAGGTGGAACTCTTCCAGGGCGTAACAGAGTGGTTTGATGAGATCGCCGAATACATTGCGCTTCGTTCGGAAAGCAAGGGCGTATCTCTCCGCCATTACATGATTTCCTCAGGCCTGACTGAGATCATCGAAGGCACGCCGATATACAATCGTTTCGACAATGTATTTGCCTCGGAATACTGGTTCGATGCCTATGACCTGCCTTACCCCAAGCGGGTGATTACCGACACCGGCAAGACGCAATATCTGTTCCGCATAAACAAGGGCGTGGAGGATCTGGGCAAGACCATCAACCAGCACATGCCCGAAGTGGAGCGCCCGATCCCGTTTTCCAACATGATCTACTTTGGTGATGGTGATACCGATGTGCCCTCCATGGCCGTCATGCGCAAGAATGGGGGGCATGCCATTGCCGTTCATCCACCAGGCAAATCGAAGGAAAAGTGCGTTGATCTTTTCAAGGCGGGGCGCATCGACTTTTTTGCCGCTGCCGATTATCGCCGCGGTTCAGATCTGTTCAAACGCACCTGCCTCCTGCTCGACCGCATGTTGGCGGACATACGTGTGCAGGAAGAAATCTGGACTGTCACACGCTCCCTCAAGTAGTTGTCTGCTTGTCAACCTCGCTACAACTTTTCCTGGCAGCGTGTTGGTGGGCGCAGGTATAGTGTTCGCACAACGTACGAGCTAGAGCATGCTCTACCCACCTTCGACCATGTCCTCATCGAAGCCGCTTTCGATCAGTTGCACCAGGGCAGTCAGCGCTTCTGGACCCTCAGGTCCCATGGCTATGATGTGCAACACAGACCCTGGACCCGCCGCCAGCATCATGAGGCCCATGATCGAGGTTCCGCCGACTGTCTGATTGTCCCGCGTGACCGTGATATGGGCGTCAAAGGTTTCAGCACATTTGACGAATTTGGCGGAGGCGCGGGCATGAAGCCCCTTGCGGTTCCGAATGGTGACAATGGCTTCCGGGC
>JBKEAX010000095.1:0-2602 GCA_047972825.1 Hyphomicrobiaceae bacterium
AGCCGGCGGATGGAGACCTTGCCCTCTTCTGCTTCGCGTTTTCCCACCACAAGCATGACCGGCGTTTTCTCCAACGAATGCTCACGCACCTTGAGGTTGATCTTTTCGTTGCGAAGATCGGTTTCAGCGCGCAGGCCAGCATCGGCAAGTGTCGCCAAAACGTTGCGGGCATAATCATCCGCATCCGAGACGATCGTTGCCACGACGGCTTGCACCGGCGCAAGCCACAACGGGAAGTGTCCCGCATGGTTCTCGATCAAAATGCCAAGGAAGCGCTCCAACGAACCGAACATGGCGCGATGGATCAACACCGGCGTCACCTTGGCCGAGTTCTCATCAATGTAGAACGCGCCAAGCCGGCTAGCCAGGTTGAAGTCTACCTGCGTTGTGCCGCACTGCCATTCGCGCCCGATCGCATCGCGCAAGACATATTCCAGCTTGGGTCCATAGAACGCGCCCTCGCCGGGTTGCAGCGACGTCTTGATCTGGTCGTTCGAGCGGCGTTTCACTTCATCAAGTACGTCGGAAAGAGCTTTTTCCGCCTTATCCCACAACTCATCGGCACCGACACGCTTTTCAGGTCGCGTCGATAGCTTGATGACAATGTCCTCGAAGCCGAAGTCCTTGTAGATCGCGAGCATCAGATCATTGATCTTGAGACACTCCTCCATGATCTGGTCTTCGGTGAGGAAGATATGCGCATCGTCCTGCGTGAAATGGCGCACGCGCATCATGCCGTGCAATGCGCCTGAGGGCTCATAACGGTGAACTTTACCAAACTCGGCCATCTTCAACGGCAGGTCGCGGTAGCTCTTCAAGCCGTTCTTAAAGAGCTGCACGTGGCCGGGGCAGTTCATTGGTTTGCAGCAGAACACGCGCTCATCGGGCAACTCAGTGGTGAACATGTTCTCACCATAGTTCTCCCAATGGCCAGAAACCTCCCAGAAATGTTTCTCCATCATGTCGGGCGTGTTGACCTCGACATAACCCGCGCGCTGTTGCGCACGCCGCATGTAGGCGATGAGATTCTGGAACAGGGTCCAGCCCTTTGGATGCCAGAAGACGGAACCTGGCGCCTCTTCCTGGAAGTGGAACAGATCCATCTCGCGGCCCAGCTTCCTGTGGTCGCGCTTCTCGGCTTCCTCAAGGCGCGTCAGATAAGCCTTGAGGTCAGCGTCGCTAGCCCAGGCCGTGCCATAGATGCGTTGCAGCTGCGGGTTATTGGAATCGCCACGCCAATAGGCTCCGGCAAATTTCATCAGCTTGAACGCCTTGCCGATCTGGCCCGTCGATGTCATGTGCGGGCCACGACACAGATCGAGCCAGTCACCTTGGCGATAGATCTTGACATCCTGGTCCTCGGGTATGGCGTCAACCAGTTCGACCTTGAAAAGCTCGCCCTTGTCCTTGAAGTAGCGCTTGGTCTCGTCCCGGCTCCACACGTCCTTGGTGAACGCTGCGTTACGCTGGATAATCTCACCCATCTTTTTTTCGATCTTTTCCAGATCGTCGGGATGGAACGGTTCTTCCTTGGCGAAGTCGTAGAAAAAGCCGTTTTCAATCACAGGGCCAATCGTGACTTGCGTGCCTGGCCACAAGTCCTGCACGGCTTCCGCCATGACATGTGCGCAGTCATGCCGGATCAGTTCCAACGCTTCAGGATCGGTGCGCGTGACGATTTTGATCTCGGCATCGGTATCGATCGGATCGGCTAGGTCAGCAAGCGCGCCGTCACGCGCAATCGCAACGGCTTTCTTGGCAAGGCTCTTGGAGATGCCTTCTGCCAGCTCTTTACCGGTGATGCCTTTGGGGTAGCGGCGCTCAGCGCCATCTGGGAATCGTAACGTGATCTCGCTCACGTGGGCCTCCTCTCACTCACTGCCTACCGCGCAGGTAAGATGGCTGGATATATAGGTGCGGCTTGTTGCAGCCGCTAACCGGGGCTTTTGTACGCAACGGGCATCCGCTGTCAAGCCAATGCACCCCGCGCAAAAGTGTGCAGCGGCTTTGAGATAACGACATGTCTTGATTCAAAGACTTAGTGTCTGGGCCCTGAAGAGTGAGGAGCAAATCTAATAATTAGCACACGCTTAAGGCCGCTCGCGTCAAGGTTGGGGTTCAGACCCTAAGAGCTGTCGCCGCCGCAATGCGCGCAGGTCCGAGCAGGCTTTTCTTCACCAACCCTTGGCTGCGCGATATGCTGTCCTGTCCAGCGGCCGTAGCGCCAAGGCGCAAAAGGATGACGTTCAGCGGAAATATCTGGCGGCGGGTCGTAGCCAGAGGACCCCCACGGATGGCACCGCAGTACGCGCGAGAGCGTAAGCCAGAAGCCGCGCCACGCACCATTGGTTTCAATCGCCTCCAGCCCGTATTCCGAGCACGTCGGCAGGTGACGGCACTCCATGCCCATCAACGGCTTCAGCGTCCAGCGATAAACATAGATCGGCGCTTTCAGCAGTGGTTTTGCAAGCTCAATCACGACATCAAACGGACCGTGCCGCTCCCGCTGGACTGTTCCCGCGCTTCAATCTCGTCAAGCGCGCGGCCAATCGCCTCAAACACCAGAAGCGTCGAAGCATGTCGGGCCTTGTAATCGCGCACC
>JBKEAX010000134.1:0-9218 GCA_047972825.1 Hyphomicrobiaceae bacterium
CAAGACGGCCTCGCGGGCAGAGTCCGGATGATTTTCAGCTCTGGTTTGTGACTCTACGATGGGCTTCATATTTAGCCTACGGCGGCCGCTGGCCAATTCGCTACGGTATTTGCTTCAAGCGCCGGGCACCAACAAGCTGCAGCCGCAGGACTGGAAGTCGGGCAATGAGCTTTGGGTGGTCGAGGTGATCGCCCCGTTCGGTGCGGCGGAAGAACTGGTGAAGGATCTCAAAGCACACGTGTTCCCGAACCAGCAGATCAAGTTCGTCGCGATGGGCAAGGACGGCAAAGAGGTGCGGACGCTATGAGCATGGGCGAAGGCATTAGCAGAGCAACGTACCATTCTTCACGTAGCTGTATTCTATGTCGGATAGCCCGTACCGTATGTTTAGGCGCACCGTAGAACTCCGATACATCGGCGGCCGAATGCCCCTTCTCCAGCAACGCCTTTGCCTGGATGAACGTGCTCGGCGTGAAGAAGTAGTTGATTTGTGTGAGAACGAGGTCGTCATTGCCATTGAACTGCTTGGCTGCATTACGCGCATTCGAGTGCGATTTTGTCACTGTGGGTCATCGTGGACCATCCTATTGCTGAATGACCTGAAATCAGGCCGTTATGAAGCAGGATGTTGCTGATGGAGGTAAGTGAGGACACATACGCGGACCAGTGACACACCCACTTCGGGCTGTGACCGGCCTCGGTCCGCGCTCTGCCAGTCGATTCTCCGGTCTCGCCCTTCGTCGACCTGCCTATGCAGACTTTAACGACGCCTCGGGCCGGGCCCACGGTTCGTGTAGCGATCGGTCCTCAACGCTATCTGGGTCCGAAAGAACCCCAACCTCTAGTTTGTCAGGCAGAAGCGTTGGCAACGCCCAGAATAACACTGCAATTGCTCGTGCGGCAGTGGGTGGCTGGGAAATGAGTTGGCACGGCGCGGATCTCGAGAAGATGCTGGATAATACTTGGCGGTAAAGGCAGCCATCAATTGGCAGCAAGGTGTGCTTGCGAAAAGCGACGCAGAGCACCTCTTCCTCGACCGACAACACCGTCAAGTGAGGTGATCTCGGTCCCACAGGCATGTCCTCGACTGACTTCCGCTGGCGCCACTTCATCACCGTCTTTGGGTTGATGTCGTACTGCTCGGCGAGCTCCGAGATCGTAGCCGTCGATCGCTGTATTGCCTTTCGGACGTTGTGTGTGGTCTTGGCGCAGCCGTGACGTGCCTGTCCCATAGGGCCTCCCGTTGTGACGAAACATCAGCTAATCTGATGCCATCACTCATTGGGACTAAACATATAGGCAACCCAAAATGGATCGCCGTGGAAGCCCAAAAGTGCTTGGTGCATCCTCGCCAGTTCTTTCCCATGCCTACCATCCTATATCATATATCGTGATGGCGTTCAGATTTTATGAAGCTATGTCTTCTCGTTTTGGCGACGGAACGGTGTGGAGCTACGCCGTATCGGCCCTGTATTATTCCTTGGGGATCTCCTGCTCACGCTCGTAAGCCTCGACAAAGTCAGCAGCGGTTTTGCTGCCGCCTTCAAATGCCTTCAAGGCCTCCTCGTGCAGAATATCGAGTGCTTCTCCCTTGTAGTGAAGGTACGCCTCGGAAGTCAGCACATGCGGTTCGCGTGGGCGTGGCAGATCAATTTCGAATTCCTTGATGATCTGCCCAGGCTTGTTGCTCATCAAAACAAGGGTGTCGGCAAGGAAGATTGCTTCGTCGATTTCAGATGTGACGAACAGGACTGTTTGCTGCTTTTCCTCGTATAGTCGCATGAAGTGTTCCTGCATTAGCTCCCGCGTCATGGCGTCGAGCCCGCGGAACGGCTCATCGAGCAGCATCAAGCGCGGCTCGTTGATCATAGCGCGGGCGAGTTCTGCGCGGCGCTGCATGCCGCCTGACAACTGTGAGGGATATTTGTAGCGAAAATCACGCAGACCGACGCGATCAAGCAGCCGCACGGCTTCGTCCTCGATATCTGATCGGCTCCTAACCCGCTGTACCTGCGGGCCGTAGACGATGTTCTGCCAGGTGGTCATCCAGGGAAAGAGCGCCGTCTCCTGGAATACGACGAGACGATCGCTGGAGGGACCCTTAATCGGCTCCCCATCGATGGTGATGGTACCAGAGTCGGCAGTTTCGTAGCCCGCGAGAATATTGATCAATGTACTCTTCCCGCAACCCGATGGCCCGATCAGAACCGTCAGCTTTCCCGCAGCAAGTGTCAACGAGCAATCCTCAATGACCTGCTCATGCACCGGGCCGATCATATAGGACTTGGAAGTGCCAGTTATGACGACTTCGCCGCGCGTCTGTCTTGCCGTGGACTGGGCATTAGAGTTTATCTTTTCAATCTGATTCGCTGCGTTCATCACGAGGTCCTCTGCCAGGGGGTAACGAAGTGGCCGAGCAAGCGGATGAGACTGCTTGATATGTAGCCAGCGATGCCTATTGAGATCATGCCTATGATGATCTGAGGATAGTTGCCGCCGACATATGACGACCATGTCAAATAGCCGAGCCCGGATTTTCCCGCGATCATTTCGGCGGCAACGACGACCTCCCAAGTGATCCCCATGCCGACGGCCATTCCAATGAAAATTCCAGGAAGCACAGCAGGCAGGATGATACGCAGGAAAATGTCCATTGGACGGGAGCCGAACGACTGGGCGGCCCGGAGATAGCGAACGTCGATATTACGTGCGCTGCCGATGACGTTGATCACGACGGTGAAGAAGGCGCCAAGGAATATAACGAATGCAATCGAAGTTTCGGTTGTCGGCCAGAAGATAATCGAGGTGGGCACCCACGCCAGCGGAGGAATGGGCCGCATGATCTCCAGAAGTGGAAACGTTGCCGCGTAAAAGGTGCGGCTCATGGCCATAAAGAGACCCAGCGGAATGCCAATGATCTGCGCCACAACGAAGCCCGAAAACACACGCCCAAAACTCGCCGCCCAATGGTCCCAAAACTTCGCCTGGCTGACGCTTTCGGCGAGCACGCCCCAGACCTCAACGGGTGTTGGCACAGCGGCAAACCCTGGCAGCTTCATGGTAGCAGCGACCTGCCATAACAGGATCAATCCACCGACCGATGTGATGCCGCGCAGCATCATCCTGCTAAAGAGTGCTTTGCGCAACTTGGTGATGTTCATATCCACTTCCTTCTTGCTGTCGCCTGGCCCGTTCAGGCCATTTCACGTTCGCCCGCATCGAAGGCTTTCAAGGCTTCCTCGTGCACTGCATCAAATACCTGTTGCTTCAGTTCCAAGTAGTGTGACGAAGATCGAACGCGATAGGTTCGCGGACGTGGGAAGTCGACATTGATGGTTTGCTTCACACGCGCAGGGCGCGTCGACATGACGACAACCTTGTCGCCAAGAAAAAGCGCTTCCTCCAGATCATGGGTGATGAAGAGAACTGTCTTACGCACTTTATCCAGTGCTCGCAGCAGGAACTCCTGGACGACACCCTTGGTCAGTGCATCCATGGCGCGGAATGGCTCATCGAGCAGCAGTACCTTGGGATCATTGATGAGTGCCCGGGCGATCTCGACGCGCCGCTTCATGCCAGAGGAAATTTCGCCCGGATAACGATCCGCAATCGACGACAGTCCCAGTTCGGCAAGAAGTTCTAGGGCCTGATTGACCGCTTCCCGGCGTCCTATACGGCCCTGCACCTCCGGCCCATAGGTGATATTCTCCAGTACTGTGTACCAAGGAAATAACGCACCATTCTGGAATACGACGATTCGCTCGGCGGAGGGTTCCGCTGTATGCTGCGGGGTGCAGATGGCGCGATCATCAAGAGTGATCTTACCCGACGTGATTGAATGGAAGCCGGCAATCGCGTTGAGAAGTGTGGTCTTGCCGCAGCCTGATGGACCGACGATGACGCAAAATTCACCCTCTGCGATCTCAAGAGAACAGTCGTCGACGGCAAGCACCTTAGCGCCATCAGGATCATAGATCTTGGTTACGTTGCGGATTGAGATGTGCCCACCGCCTTTATGCTGATCGTTCATGACTGTGTCCTCGTTGTCCAGCCCATGAGCATTCGCCCGACGACGCGGATCGTGGCGCTGTAAATGTAGCCCACGATACCCAGTGTGATCATGGCGATGACAATCACGGGATATTGCGAAAGCACGTAGCTGTCCCAGATGAGAAAGCCGAGCCCGTGTTCGCCAGACACCATTTCTGCAGCAACCAGCGAGAACCATGCCACACCCATACCAATCTGAAGGCCGGTGAAGACATCAGGCAGGGCACCTGGCACCACGACGCGTTTGAAGATCTTCCAGGAACTGGAGCCAAGGCAACGCGCGGCGCGAAAGTAACTTTCATCTATCGATTCGACACCCAGCATCGCGTTGAGTGTCGTTGCGAAGAATGCCGCCAGGAACGCAAGAAAAATGATCGGTGCCTCGCGGCCAGGCAACATGATGATGGCGAGAGGAACCCAGGCCAGCACTGGGATCGGTCGGAGCACCTCAATGATTGGAAAGGCGTAATCCCTGAGCGTGCGCTTCCAGCCCATAAACAGGCCGAGCGGCACACCCAACATTGTCGCCAATCCGAACGCGAAAAGCACCCGCAACGAACTCGTGACGATGTGCCAATAGTACTGGGGCGTGTACATTGACGTTCCGTAGATCGGATCAGGCGAAGTGAATTCAACCCACACCTCGACCGGTCCTGGCAGCTTGTTGAAGCGTGGAAGCTTGAAATACTCGGTGGTGAGGTACCAGAACAGGATGAAGGCGATGATCCCGGCGAGGCCGAGATATGGCGCGGGGCTCGTCATGGCCTGCTTCACACGGTATATGAAGCCGCCAACGACACGCGGATCTTCCGCTGTTGCCGAACGTTGCCTCGCCAAGAGTACGGCGCCGGACATGCTGTGATCCTTTTCTGATTTTGCTGCAGTGCAGACGACCGCAGCAGATAATCTGACCATCGTTGGAACAGAAAGGGTGATATGCGGTCGGGAAGCGGTGGGCTTGTTCTGTAAGTAGACCTGCTAGACAGGAGGCGGCTTCAAGCAGCGCCTACTGGACTACCTATCACCTCCCTCCGCGCACTCACTCAGCTGGGGCCTGCGAGGTGTCGAGCGCCGTGATTTCACCCAGTGGCGAGGTCAATCCTGCTTCCTTCAGGACCTCTTGTGCGAGCGTATCGTCAATGGCGCCTTCGGGTGCCTTGCCGATGGCGATCACCTTGGCCTCGTGCAGGAAGGTGTAGGTGCTGTCGACGTGTGAGCGGATATCGTCGTTGAATATGAATGGCTTGGTGTCGCGAATTGCGCTGCCGCCACGGTCATCGGGAACACGCCCGTAGAGTGAGAACCAAGCCATCTTGGTCGTGATGCCTTCGGTCTGATCCTTGACGATACGGCCAACCTCGGCCCAGTTCTTCGGATCGAGAATGAACCTTTGAGCCTCTAGCTCCGCTTTTAGCCACGCCTTAGCCACTCCGGGATTTTGAGATGTGAAGGCGGCTCGCATAGCGATGAAGCCGCCATCGGGAATATCGAAGCTGTTTCCGGTGGCAATTTCACGCGCTACGCCCTCACCGACGAAATCACCGATACGAGATACGGAAGGCTCCCACAAAACTGCGGCATCAATCTTCTTGACGCGGAAGTTTGTGGTGATGACCTCAATCGATTGATTGAGAACCTCCGACGGCTTGATGCCGGATTTCTCGATGACCTGCCTCAGGAAGCGGTCGGCGCAGCTACCCTTGGGTGTTGCGATTACTTTTCCGTCAAGCCACTTGATAGCTTCCTGGGAGTCTTTGAACTGCGGCGCATCAGCGCGAACCATGACAACGTTGCATCTCTGCCCGGCTGAGAAACCCGTGTTGGCGACAAGCTTGACTGGCGCCTGCTTGATCTTGGTAGTGGCTACAACAGCCGGCATATCACCCAGATAGCCAATCTGCTGTTTGTCGGCGACCATCGCGTTGACGATAATTGAACCCTGTAGTGCAGCCTCGAATACTACCGTGCTTCCGGCTGGAAGATATTTCTTCCAAAGTTCCTTGTCGCGAATAACTGCAGCTGAATACGAAATGGTGTCGTAGGGCTGATACCCAACAACGAGGTGGACGGGCTCGGCTGCCCGAACCTGAACCGTCATGAGAGCGAGCACCGTCGTTACGCCCGCAAGGGCGCGCATCAAGGATTTCATCGTTTCCTCTCCAGGATATTTTTATTCTTTATGAGGTCCCGCAAACAGGATCGTCTGCGCGT
Source organism: Hyphomicrobiaceae bacterium (assembly GCA_047972825.1). Taxonomy (GTDB): domain Bacteria; phylum Pseudomonadota; class Alphaproteobacteria; order Rhizobiales; family Hyphomicrobiaceae; genus JAEUMD01. Next base: position 6,262 of record JBKEAX010000134.1, read on the forward strand.
AACCGCTCATGCTTTTTTAAAAGGCTATGCAGGTGCATTGGAACTGACAATGGGTAGCATTACGTAATCGCACTGCAGCATTATTTGTTATTGCGGTGTGTGCGTCAGTCGTCGGCAAGAACGATGCCGAGCCGTACAGCATAACGCATCAGGCCGATGGTATCCTTGATACCAAGCTTGTGCATTACCGCTGCGCGGTGTTTTTCAACAGTGCGCGGGCTGATGCAGAGAAGCTCACCCATCTTCTGGTTGGTCTTACCGTGGACAACGAGACGAAACACCTGTTGTTCACGTTCGCTCAACAGATCGTAGGGCTGCGTTTCTGTTTCTGTCGATTCTGCCGCATCCTTTTCAGAGAGTGGTTCAATGTGCGAACTGAGATATGTGCGTCCGGAGCTGACAGCACGGACTGCATCGATGAGTTCGTTGACCGGTGCTGTCTTTGCGACATATCCCATGGCACCGCTCGCCATGGCACGTTCCACCATCATTGGTTCTCGATGAAACGAGAGGATGACAACACGGCTGGATGGCGACACGCGCGGCAGGAGGACGAGCAGATCAAGACCGTTGATATCTGGAATGGAAATGTCGAGGATGATAACGTCGGGCCGCAAGGCTCGTGCTTGCTGGATGAGATCGTTACCGTTGTCGACAGTGCCGACAACCCTCAAGTCGGACTGAGCGGCGATGAGCTGGCCAGCACCTTCACGGACGAAAGAATGATCATCAGCTATCAATACGCGCGTCGCCATAAGCATACTCCCCAGCATATGGCAGCTCGGCTCTGAGTACGGTGCCACTTTCTTTTCGAGCTTTAATCTCTACGGTGCCACCGATTGCGCCTGCACGTTCCTGCATACCTAGAATGCCAATACCGGCAAGCGAGCTGACATTGTGCGTTTGCCCTGGCATCGCCGCATCGATCCCGATACCGTCATCCCGGATAATCACGATGAGCGTGGGGTGGTTGACAGTCAACACTATGTCGATCCGGCGTGCACCAGCATGCTTGATGGCATTGCTAAGCCCTTCCTGCACGATGCGGTAGGCAGTCATCTCAACTTCGGGCGGCAATCGGCGCTTAAAGCCTGCAGCATCGACTGCGATGTGGACGCGATCTCCAACAAGCGGTTGCTGGTCGGTGACGAACGCTTTTATTGCTGGGATGAGGCCGAGATGATCGAGCGTCGATGGTCGGAGGTCGTTGGCGATACGGTGGATGGCAACACCCATTCTTTCAACCTGCCCGGCAAGGGTGGCGCTGGCGTTGGCATGTTGCTTCATGCCGACTTCTTCCTGTAGAGCTTTCAGGCAGAACTGCATACCCGACAGTGCCTGTCCGAGCTCGTCGTGTAGGTCGCGTGCAATGCGGTTTCGCTCGTCCTCGATCAGACTTACCTGTCGGCGCGAGAGAGCGCGCAGTGCGTTTTCAACGCGCCTACGCTCGGCAATCTCAGACGTGAGCTGGGCACGGCTTTCGGCGAGAGACGAAACAGCCCTGTTAAACGCGCGAGCGACGCGACCAACCTCGTCGTTGGAGATCACGGGAACCGGCGTGTCGAGGATGTTCTTTTGGAGGTTGTCAACGCCGGCAAGAAGATACTTCAACTGGCCGAGAATCGAGCGTGCCAGAAGCACCGCGAACAGCGTACCAATTGCAATTGCTGCAAGTGTGTAAAGGATTCCTGTCCGGGTGACGTAAGCTAGGTGTGCCGTGGTTGCGACCTTGTCGACCGATAACATCGACCAGCCAACCAGATGATTGGCGATGATGATCGGCGCCAGGGCATGAACCGCACTGGTGTCTTGTTGGTAGACACGAGCCTGCTTGGTGCCGGCTAACGCCTCAAGGCTGGTTTTATCGGACAGGTACAGCCCGATCTTTTCGCGATCGGTGTGGGCGAGGATGCGGCCAACAGGGTCGACGAGCATTGCATAGCGGACGCTGGCACCGCGCGAGCTTCCCTCCACTACCTCTTCCATACCAGCAAGGTCATCCGATAGCATCCATGATGAAGCGCTGATCGCAAGCACCTCTGCATGATGCAGAGTACGTTGTGTCAGCTCCTGCCAGAGGAAATCGCGTTGGCGGTGCACGAGGTCAAAGACAAAGATTGTCATGAGCAACAGGTGGACGAACGCCACACCGACCACCAGCTTGCGACGAATGCTGGCTGAGGGGAGTATATGCTTGATGGCCTGCACAATCATGGCTGGCGCCCGAATGCCGCCTTATAGCCTACCACAAACCGACGGACCGGCTCGAAGGTCGCGGCGCTTGCGGATTCAAACCGGTCGATCTCCATTGCCTCCAGTATTGCCTTGCCGCGTGGTGTGTCGTGCATGTGAAAAACGATGTCGGCAATCTGGCTGGAGAGCTCCTCAGGCACACCATCCTGGACGACAAGCCCGTTATTGACAAGTGGTTCAGTCTCCCAACGCACCACAAGTTGCGCCGCCAGCTTCGGCCGGCGGCGCTGGAACGCCTCCCAGGGCGGGGGCCATGTTCCTCCGGCAATGGTCTTGCCGAGAAGGACATTCATGATTGCGGACTCTTGCGACCCGACGTAGCGGGCATCAATATCAGCAACTCTCAGCCCATGCTGGTAGAGAAACATGCGCGGCATCATGGTCGCCGCGAGGGCCGTCGGTGCGGGAAAGCTAATTGGTGTTTTCATGAGTGAAGTGATCGGCAGCATTCTATTCTCGCGACGCATCAATATGATGCCGCGGAAGCGTTGGTCACTGCTCATCTTGCCTATAATCTGATAGCCGCGGCCTTCACTTTCCAGCGTCTGAAACGGGTTGGGAATTGCGATCTGGAATTTTCCTGCCGCAAGCTTTTTTTCGAAGGAGGCGTAATCGCGCGAAGTTTCAAGCCGAATGTGATAAGCGGGGGCGATGCGTTCGTTGATCAGGTCGACAAGCGGTTGGTAAACCTCGAAAAGCCGACG
>JBKEAX010000202.1:0-1843 GCA_047972825.1 Hyphomicrobiaceae bacterium
GCTGGTGCCAACAGAAAGCAGCCAACTGGTACTTCCTCAATGCCCTGGAACCACGGAGATTAAGCAGATTGGGGAAGTGGGCACGACGTGTCCCGGATAGGCCATGGGAGATTGGGACCATGAGGTTGCGCCTTCATCGTATTCGCCTGATAGGAGCGGCTTTTGCTTTAACAGGGCTGGCGCTGGCGTGCGGGCTTTCATCTGTACCGGCGGCGAAAGCAGATGTCCCTGATGAGACCTACAAGGCTCTCGGGCTGGACAAGAATAGTTCGCCTAAGGAACTCTATGACGCATTGATTAAGCGCTACAACGACCCGGCGCAAGGGGCAGGACCTGGCGATTTATCAAAGTTCTGGGAGCCTATCCCGATCAGCAAATATCTTAATCCGCGTGATTTCTATAAACCGCCTCAGACTGTCGAAACGAATGCCACACGTGCGCAATGCGTCGAATGCCACAGCACCATTTCACCGGGTTGGGTTCACAGCTGGCAGAAAAGCGTTCACGGCAATCTGGATGAAATCCGCAATCTGCCAGACACGGACTCGCGCGCATACAAGAAGGATATGATCTCCGAAGTCGAGAGTAACCTGCGCTCAATGGGCGTTCTGGCGGAAGGTGCGCAACTCAAGGAGGTCGGCTGCATCGACTGCCATATCGGCGTGAACAAGGAGACAGGTGAGCATAGCAAAGAGCTGCGCATGCCTGATGCCGCCGACTGCGGTCAGTGTCACATCAAGCAGTTTGCCGAACGCGAATCTGAACGTGACACGATGACTTGGCCACAAAGCCAATGGCCAGCCGGACGTCCTTCGCATGCCCTGTCCTACAAAGCCAATGTTGAGACAGCAATCTGGGCGGCCATGGAACAGCGTGAGGTCGCGGAAGGCTGCACGCTGTGTCATACAACGCAAAACACCTGCAATAGCTGTCACACACGCCATGAGTTTTCTGCTGTCGAGGCCCGTAAGCCGGAAACGTGTTCGACCTGCCATAACGGTGTCGACCACAATGAGCACGAGGCCTACATGCTTTCCAAGCATGGCGTCGTTTATCAAACGCGTGGCGATCAGTGGGATTGGAATGTGCAGCTTGCCGATGCCCTTTCAAAGGGCGGCATGAACGCGCCGACCTGCCAATTCTGCCACATGGAATACAACGGTGAATTTGGCCACAACCTGGTTCGCAAGGTCCGGTGGGCATTCGAGCCGACGACCAAGATTGCGGAAAACCTCGATCACCCCTGGTTCAAGGACCGTCAGGAAGCCTGGGTCGGTACATGCACGAATTGCCATTCAGATCGCTTCGCCCGCGCCTATCTTGAATTCATCGACAAAGGGACAATCGACGGCATCAAGATTACGGAGAACTCCAAGGCGGTTCTGACAAAGCTCTACGATGACGGCCTGTTGCCGGGGCAGAAGTCAAACCGACCAACGGTTCCTGAACCAGACAAGGAAAATGGCCCAGGCAATTTCTTCAATCTGTTCTGGCAAAAGGGCAATAATCCTACGGTCGTTGAATACGAATATGCCGAGATGTGGGAGCATCATAAGATCAAGCACTTTAAGGGACTGGCACACGTCCATCCCGGTGGTTTCACATATTCGGAAGGTTGGTCGCAGCTCATCAAGAGTGCTGTCAGGATCAACGATGAAGACACGCGCCTGCGTGACATGGCCGAGCTGAAAGAAAAGGTGGGGGCCTTGCAGCCTCTGAAGAAGCGCGGCGACATACTGAACTTGAAATCACCGGTACAGCAGGCCATGGCCGGTGGATTGGGTGGGCTGCTCGTCCTGCTTGGGCTGGCTGTGTTCGGAAGGCATCGTCGGTTGCGTCGCGG
>JBKEAX010000210.1:0-3473 GCA_047972825.1 Hyphomicrobiaceae bacterium
ATGAAGCTGCGGGCAAGATGCATTGAGAGCGGCCATGAAGCGCGACGCCCAGCGAGTGACACAGAACCCAGCTTGCCACCAAAACGCTTTTCCACTTCGGCAAGGAATGCTGCATCGTCCAGTGCCAGAATTCGGCGTGCTTCCGCTGAGGTTTCCGACCAGGTGATGCATGAGCGATTGCTGGTCAGTGGCAGGATCGCAAACGGACCCGACGGCAGGAAGTGCTGCACAGCGCGGCCCTCGTGCGGGCGCTCATGCGATACGGTAACGACGATACCGGTTTGCTCGTAGTCCCATCCGACGAGCTTGATGCCGGCGGCTTCGCGTAACGTTGACCGGCGGCCCTCTGCTGCAACGACAAGCGATGTGTCCAAACGGCGGCCATCCGCAAGTGTTACCGTGGCGGCATGTTCGTTTGCAACGTAGCCGGTTGCCCGGCCCGTTTCGAACGTGATGCCGTGCGTTGCGCACGCAGCCATGTCGAGAGCGCTCAGGAGCGGTCCGCCGGGCACGATGAAAGACGCAGCATCTCCCTCGTCAGTCGCATTCGTGTAGGTGAGCAGCGTCGGGCGTATTCCCGCGTCGAGTTCCGAATCGGTGATTTCAATTTCGTTGACCGGCTGCGCAATGCTTGCAACCTCAGGCCATATGCCAATCGCATCAAGAAGCCGGTGGGAAGAAGCCGAAAGAGCGAATGCACGTGGATCGTGCGGCGTGTCGCTGCCACCGCTCGGCTTCGGATCGATCACGGTAATCGCAATGCCGTCGAGCGCCTGCGTCAGGGCGAGCGCCAGCGCCAGCCCGGCATAGCTGCCGCCCGATATGATAATGTCTGCGCGTTTGCTCGCGTTTACGGTCATGGCCTCTCTCGCCGGCAGGGTGCTGTCGCCATTTCGAATTCGCCGATTATATACCGCATTGCTGCATGGCTGTGCCATGGACTCCGTCAATTGAAGTTCACCTTCTCGACAACGATGCAGGATCCTCCCATCGTCTGATACTGCAAGACAGGGTCGGCGCCTTGACATCGAACACCATACGGCGTCCCTTCAGGGCATACCTGCCGTAATCGTAAAGTGGGGTGTATGCCTCCATATCCGCGCCAGGAGGCCCTTTGTGAGCGCTCTCAATGCCCTGTTGAAGATCCTTGATCTCGAACAACTCGACGATAACCTGTTCAGGGGAACCAGTCCGCAGGACGGGTGGCAGCGCGTTTACGGCGGTCAGGTGCTCGGCCAGGCCCTGATGGCCGCCATTCGCATGGTGCCACCAACCCGCATTGCCCACTCGTTGCACGGGTATTTCCTGATCGGTGGTGATCCGCGCCATCCGATCCTGTACGAGGTCGAGCGCACCCGCGACGGTGGTAGTTTTTCCACCCGGCGCGTTAAGGCCATCCAGCATGGGCAAATGATTTTTGTGATGGGCGTCTCCTTTCATGATCCCGAGCCGGGCCTTGAACATGCTGCCGCAATGCCCGAAGTGCCTGCCCCGGAAGATCTCAGGTCCGCCAACGAGGTGTTCGCAGCGTTGCTCGACAAGTTGCCAGAGAACATGCGGACCTATTGGAGCCGGGAGCGCCCCGTCGACATGCGTCCTGTCGATCTCACGCGATATATGAAGCGCGAGGCGCGCGATCCCGCTCAGTATATCTGGCTGAAGCCTAATGGTACGCTGCCCGAAGACCAGGCTGTGCACCAATCCATGCTCGCCTATGCCTCTGATTTCACTCTTTTGGATACTTCGCTCATTGCGCACGGAAAGGTTCTGTTCGATCCCGATATGCAGTTGGCAAGCCTTGATCATGCCCTGTGGTTCCACCGTCCGTTTCGCTGGGACGACTGGGTTCTTTATGCTCAAGACAGCCCCAGCGGCTACGGATCGCGCGGGTTTTGCCGCGGAGCACTGTATAGCCGCGAAGGCCAATTGATCGCTTCTACGGCGCAAGAAGGGCTAATGAGGCAACGCAAAACAGCAGATCTGGTTAAATAACGTGCAATAGGGTGTATTCGCCTAAATATTAGGCAGAAAATTGAGTACTAAACCCCATTGGGGCTTTTGCTCAAATTGAAAAACAAAACATTTCCAGAGTGTTACATAGATAGTTCTCGGCTGGCACAGGTTTTGACTCTCCCTGGCCTGTCGACGTTCGCGCGGTCCTCGCCAAAGGCCCTTTGTGGCTAGGGGGAAGCCGGGGCGCTGACGCAATCGCGTCTAACCAACAACGAGGGTCATCGAATGAAACTCATCACCGCGATCATTAAACCCTTCAAGCTGGAGGAGGTGCGCACCGCGCTCACTGACCTCGGCTTACAGGGCATGACAGTGACAGAGGTAAAAGGCTACGGCCGGCAAAAGGGCCACACCGAAATCTACCGCGGCGCTGAATACGCCGTGAGCTTTCTTCCCAAGGTCAAGATCGAGGTTGTCGTTGCCAGTGACAGCGTCAGCAAGGCGCTGGCTGCAATTCAAGGTGCGGCCAAGACGGGCCAGATCGGTGACGGCAAGATCTTCGTGTCCTCGATCGAAAACACGATCCGCATCCGCACAGGCGAAGCGGACGACGCGGCATTGTGATGCCGCTCTGCCTTCTTCCTGCAACTCACGGATTTCGCGTATCAATCGGGATTTTACATCAATGAAGACACCCCAAACTTCGCGCTGGCTTGTTGCCGCACCGGCGGTGGCCGCGCTTATAACTCTCACGTCCGGAGCGGCCGTCGCGCAAGAGGCTGCTGCTGCTGCGCCTGCCGCAGCCTCCGAAGGAAGCCAGTACGTATTCAATACGATGCTGTTTCTTATCGCTGGCTTCCTCGTCATGTTCATGGCTGCCGGGTTTGCAATGCTCGAAGCAGGCTTGGTTCGCACCAAGAACGTTTCGATGCAGTGCACGAAGAACATCGTGCTGTACTCTGTTGGCGGCGTCATGTTCTGGATGGTCGGCTACAACCTGATGTACGACGCCGTAAACGGCGGCTTCATCGGTACCCTGACGCCGAAGGTCATTCCAGCGACGGACAACGATCCTGGCAGTTATGCAGCAGCATCCGACTGGTTCTTCCAGATGGTGTTCTGCGCCACCACGGCTTCGATTGTCTCCGGCACGCTTGCCGAGCGCATAAAGCTCTGGCCATTCTTGCTCTTCATCGTCGTCCTCACCGGTTTCATCTATCCGATCCAGGGCGCTTGGAAGTGGGGCGCCGGCTGGCTCGCACCGGGCACCGACACAAGCTGGATCAAGGATGTAACCGGTGCCGAGTTCCAGGACTTTGCCGGCTCAACAATCGTTCACTCGGTTGGTGGTTGGGCAGCGCTTGTTGGTGCAATCTTCCTTGGCGCACGCCACGGCAAATATGAAGGCGGCCGCGTGAATGCGATGCCGGGTTCATCTATTCCACTCGCAACGCTCGGCACATTCATCCTGTGGCTTGGCTGGTTTGGCTTCAACGGTGGTTCGCAGCTTGCAATCGGCA
>JBKEAX010000221.1:0-9577 GCA_047972825.1 Hyphomicrobiaceae bacterium
TGCGGGCGCAGGGCGACGTCGTGAGGACTTCGCCGCTTGCCGGATCAGAGATCGATGTCCGCAAGGTGCCCGGCACAGTCAGCACCGTTTCATCGCAGACCATTGGCGAGCCTGAATTCAAGGAACCTCAAGAAGCTTTGCAGAAGGATGTGCCGGGCGTCATCCTGGCCGATGCCGGCGGCAACGACCTGCGCGCGCAGGTCGAATACCGTGGCTTCGGGGCGGGCTCGCTCAACGGCTTCCCGCAGGGCCTCGCCGTTTACCAGAACGGCGTGCGCATCAACGAGGTGTTCGGCGACACGGTCAATTTCGATCTGATCCCGAAGAACGCCATCTCCGACATGACAATCCTTTCGGGCAACCCGGTGTTCGGTCTCAACGCCATTGGCGGCGCCATGTCCATCGTCATGAAGGACGGCTTCAACTATCAAGGTGCCGAAATCGAGGTCTTGGGCGGCTCGTTTGGCCGTAAGCAGGTTGGCGCCCAGGTCGGCGTGCAGAGCGGCGCGTATGCCGCCTTCTTTGCAGGCGAGTTCATTGACGAAAACGGTTGGCGCGATTTCTCACCCGCGGAGGTCAAGCGCGGGTATTTCGACATCGGCGCCAAAGGCAGCCGCATCGAGGCGCACTTCAATCTCACGGTTGCCGACTCGATGGCTGGCGTTGTTGCAGCATCGCCTGTCGAGCTGTTGGCAATTGACCGCGATCGCACCTTCACTTCGCCGCAGACGACCGACCTCAACATGATCATGCCGACGTTCAATGTCTCGGCCAAGGTTACCGACACCTTCACGGTCTCCACTGTCGGTTACTACCGCCGCTTCAAGTCGCGCGTCATCGACGGCAACGTTGCTGAGTTCGAAGAGTGCGGTGATGTGATCGCTGACAACCCTGGCGCAGACGCCTCTGGTGTAACTGATAATGACAACTTGTGCGCCGAGGAAATCGAAGACGACGAGATTGAACAAATCCTCGATCAGAATGGAAACCCGATTAACCCGGATGCCCTGGGGCTCGACGAGCCGTTCGGCGTCATTGACCGCATTCGCACCGACTCAGAGAGCTTCGGCTTCTCACTGCAAGGTGTGGAGAAAGCCAAGCTGTTCGGTCACAATAACCACTTTATCGCTGGCGTCAGCTACGACCAGGGCAATGTCAACTACAAGACCTCGTCTGAGTTCGGCACCATCGGCAATCGCTTCGTAGTCAATGGCAGCGGCATCATCCTGAACGAGCCTGACGACTTCGCGCCACGCAATGTCGATGTCGACACCCGCTACTTCGGCGCCTACTTCCTCAACGCCTTCGATGTCAATGACCGGCTCACCGTTACCGTCGGCGGTCGCTACAATTACGCCAAGATCGACCTGGAAGACCTGACGGGTGACTTCGAGAACATCACCTCCAAACATTCTTTCGATCGCTTCAACCCAACGGTTGGCGCTACCTATGAGATGGTGCCGGGCATCACACTCTACGGCGGCTACTCAGAGGCAAACCGGGCACCTACGGCTGCTGAGCTGGCCTGTGCCGATCCGGAAAACCCCTGCCCCATCGAAAGCTTCCTGACTGATGACCCGCCGCTCGACCAGGTTGTCTCCAAAACATTCGAAGTGGGGCTGCGCGGCCAAATGCGCTCGCCCGGTGGTGAGCAGCGTCTGGACTGGGGGCTTGGCTTCTTCCACACCACCAACGAGGACGACATCCTGTTCGTGTCGTCAACCGTCACGGGTCGCGGTTACTTCTTCAACGCTGGCGAGACACTGCGCCGAGGTCTGGAAGCAAGCCTCAAATATAAGTACGGCCCGCTGTCCGCCTATGCCAGCTATGCCTACATCAAGGCAACCTACGAGACCGCCAACGAGTTCTCATCGCCCGCTCATCCCGAGGCCGGTCCATGCGCCTTCGACCCAACAGAAGAAGCCTGTATTAACGTCAGGCCCGGTGACAACATTCCAGGCATCCCCAATCACCGGTTCAAGACCGGCTTTGACTACTGGGTGACTCCACGCTGGAAAGTAGGAGCAGATCTCATCTACGCCTCTGGGCAGTACTACTATACCGATGATGCAAACCTGCTGCCCAAGTTGGGTGGGTATACCCGTGTCGATGTCTCGACCTCCTACAAGGTTTCAAAGAACGTTGAGGTCTTTGCCTTCGCCAAGAATATCTTCGATCGCGAGTACGGCCTTTTCGGCACGCTATTCGAATCCGACGAGGCTCCCGGTGATCCGGTAAGACCTGGCTTTGAATTCGATGAAGATGAGCGGCGCTCGGTTGTGCCTGCACCGCCTGTCTCCGTCTACGGTGGCATCAGGATCAAGTTCTGATTGCCAACCAGAACCACCGCCAACATTGAAATTCAAACCGGCCGCCCGATGAGGCGGCCGATTTCTTTGCGGCCGGCACGTTTTGAAATTGCCAAATCGCAGAGTGCAAACCTGAAAACGCACAACGCCTGATGGGGAAAACGAACGCGTAAACGGCCACGATATCGGTGGTGCCGCTTTATATTGCACAGAACATTTGTGCGCTTATTGAGTAGGTAAACATTAAATTGAGACAAAATAATATGAAAAAATTTCAGCATCTTACACCGAATTTGCTGCATGAGTTGCCGCTGAAACTCACGCCCTTTCAAATCAAAGCGCGTTAACCGCAAGTTATCCGTTCGACGATTACATTGTGACGTTGATAACTCTGGCTGACCGAGACGCCAATGTTGACCAAGGCACTTCACACCAACCGCCCGAACTCGCTTATGGGCGAATACTCTTCGCTTCTGGGTGATGCGGTATTGCGGAATCGTGCACGGACCGCCGAGCAGGCTGCCCGCATCGAATCTGAGCTGGCAAACCGGGTCAAATCTGAGTTCATTGCCAACATGAGTCATGAGTTGCGCACGCCACTCAACACCATCATGGGCTTTTCCAAGATCATAGCCAACCAGGACGACCGCCGCATCCCGCCCGACGAAATCGTCGAATATGCAAAGTTGATCTACGATTCAGCGAGCCATCTGCTTTCGGTCATCAACGACATCCTCGACATCTCCAAAATCCAAAGCGGCAAATTCACGATTGATGTGCTCGCCACGAATATCGAAGAGATACTCAACTATTGCATCGCGTCATTAAAGACCGAAGCCATAGATGCTGGCGTGGAACTACTCAACAGGATCTCGACCCCGCTGCCACCTGTGCGCGGTGATGCCGGCAAGCTCAAACAGGTCTTTGCGAACCTCCTTTCGAACGCAATCAAATTCACGCCCCAAGGGGGCCAAGTCATGATTGAAGCCGTCGCAACAACCGATGGCGGTCTCGTTGTCGAGATCCGTGACACGGGTATCGGCATGACCGAAGAAGAAATCGAGATTGCAATGTCTCCGTTCGGCCAAGTCGACGGCTCACGCACACGATGGCGCGAAGGTGCAGGACTAGGCTTGCCCATCGCGAGGTCGCTGGTCGACCTGCACGGCGGTCGCGTGGACATTGCGAGTGAAAAAGGCAAGGGAACGGTTGTGTCGGTGATGATGCCCTCGCGACACCAAGTCTCCGCAATGCGCGGTCTGGAGAGGGTGCTCACCGAAGATGCCAACCCCAGCCACGATGCATGAACATTTTTTCTGAGCGAAGAGAAGCAATGCAAGAGCAGATCTCACAGGATACTGGCCGGCAAGTGGACATGACGATCGGGCGAATTGTGTCCGTGACTGGTGCGCGAGCCATTGTTTTGCTGGACGGCAAGCTGGACCCGTCAGGGCGAAAGACCATGCATCGCCCGGAAATGGGAACACTGCTTGCGATCGACACCAATGTGTCCGTTGTGCTGGCCATTGTTTCAGCGTTGAGCGTACCCGTTCCAACACAGCGTGAAGGTGACGGCGAAATCTGGATCGCAGAACTCGGCCTGGTTGGCGAACTATGGTTCGGCAAGGATCGCATGTCGCACAAATTCAACCGTGGCGTTACGGTATACCCTGCTCTCGGCGACCGGGTTCGCATCGCGTCCAAGGATGAACTCGAACTGGCCTTCTGCGGCGACAAGAAGCAGTCCGTCCGCGTCGGCTGCATCCGGCAGGACAGCACCATTCCCGCAATGGTCAAGGTGGATGACCTGCTGGGCAAGCACTTTGCAATTCTTGGAACAACCGGCACGGGCAAATCCTGCACGACCGCGCTCATCCTGCGCGCCATTCTGAAGGAAAACCCTGCGGCCCATATTGTTCTGCTCGACCCGCACAATGAATATGCCACCGCCTTCCCGGAATGGGCCGAGGTTGTCAATCCTCGCAACATGCAACTTCCATTCTGGCTACTGACCTTCGAGGAGATCGTTGAAGTTCTGGTTGGAGGCACTGACCGCAAGCCGGAAATCGAGATCCTGCAGGAGCTCATTCCCCTGGCAAAGGGTCGCTATAACACCGCGCGTAGCAAGGAAAACAACGTTCGCCGCGGCATGGACAGCGGACGCTACACCGTTGACACGCCGGTTCCCTATCGCATTTCCGACCTCATGCACATGATCGACGAGCGCATGGGCAAGCTGGAAAACAGACGGGACCTTGCACCATACCGCAGCCTGAAGCAGCGGATCGATATGATCACGCAGGACGGCCGCTATGCGTTCATGTTTGGCTCGCTGACAGTCTCCGATGGCATGACACAGGTGCTGTCGCGTATTTTCCGTGTCCCAGTCAACGGCCGCCCCATTACAATCCTCGAACTCACAGGCATACCGACAGAGATCGTCAACGTCGTGGTCTCCGTGCTGTGCCGCATGTGTTTTGATTTTGCATTGTGGAGCGAAGGACAGGTGCCGGTTACCCTCGTTTGCGAGGAGGCGCACCGCTATGTTCCCGCAAATCCCAGCGCGGGCTTTGAGCCTTGCAAGCGCGCTATCGCAAAAATCGCGAAAGAGGGTCGCAAATACGGTGCTTCACTTTGCATCGTCACGCAGCGGCCCGCTGAAATCGATCCGACGATCCTGTCCCAGTGCAACACCGTATTTGCCTTGCGCATGTCAAACGATCGTGACCAGGAGATCGTGACGTCAGCCATTTCCGATACAGGCTCAGGGCTTCTTGAGTTCCTTTCGGCACTTGGTCAGCGTGAAGCAATCGCGTTTGGTGACGGTGTTACACTTCCGGTTCGCATCAAATTCGACGAATTGCCGAAGATTGCGATGCCAAGATCTTCCACCGCGCATTTCTCCGAACGCTGGCAGAAATCCGTCGGCGACGATGGTTTCTTGGAGCAGATCGTCGACCGTTGGCGCAGGTCGGCGACCGATGAGTTCGATGAATTCGGCAAGGGCGGCCTGGCAGATGGAAACGAAGGCGGTTTAGTGGACAATGGCGTTGGTGATGAGCAGAACGGCTACCAGCCCAGTCCGCATCAGGCTTATTATGCGTCTCAAAGTTCAGTAAATTCCGTTGGAGCGGGGGAGAGGGACGCGGTACGGGCGAGCTTGCGCCGCACAAAAGATAACGGTGCCAATCCTGCCGGATCAACTCTACGCCGCAATGTCGTTTCCCAAGAAGAGGCGCCGATTGATCCCATGCAGGGGCAGGCGCTGAAATCACTGCGCGAACGACTAATACAGCGCCAGCGCTAGAGAGGATGTTCAGCCGGAATGTACGCGGTTCGGCGTGAAGAATACCGCGAGAAATAGAAGAAAATAGAGCGCGTTCGCGATTCCGCGAAAAGTGAACGCGCCCCACTGTCTGTTTGGCTCAGATAGACTTTAAGAGCGCCCGGTGCTCCAAAGCCGTTCCACCGCACACCATGCGTTATGATTTCGGGTCGGGCGTGCGCAGTTCCACGACGCGTCCCCGCTGTGATGTCGAGGCGTCGTTGCCTGCTTCAGGCTTTGGGGCCTGACTGGCTTCAGTGCCTCCCCCCGCCACGTCTGGATGCACCACACCTCGATCAGCGTCCATGTGGCTTGCACTATCCTGGCCACCATCACCGGCTATCTCTGCCGCATCACGGTCTAGATTATACTGGAACCGCCGCCAGCCAACCGGGATCATCACCAGATACAAAACCGAGGTGCCAGCCAGCGTCTCGTGCGGATAGGTTACCAGCATGGCTACATAAGCCACTGCTACAACGAAAATCGGCAGCACCCACTCGCGAGAAATGCGTTCTCCAAGCAGCTTGCCTGAATAGGTCGGAATGTTGGAAACCATCAGGAACGCGATCGTCAACGTATAAATGATGACGATGAACTTCATCCATGGCGCGCCGCGCAAATCGAGCCCTACGGCGGCCAGATAGACCGGCAGCAGCACCACTATGGCGGCAGCAGGCGTTGGCATTCCAGTAAAGAAATCCTTCTGCCATCGGGGTTTGTCTTCATCGATCATGACGTTGAAACGCGCTAGCCTGAGAGCGGAGGCGAGCGCGAAGATCATGACTGCGATCCAACCGATGCTTTTGAGGTCACCCAACCCCCAGGTGAAGATCATGACAGCCGGCGCGACACCAAAATTGACGAAGTCCGCGAGACTGTCGAGTTCGGCTCCGAACCGGGACGATGCCTTGAGCAGCCGGGCAACACGGCCGTCCAGACCATCAAGCAGAGCGGCAAAAACAATCGCCGCCAACGCCAAATCATACCGCCCTTCGATCGACATGCGGATGGAAGTCAGTCCGGCCGACAAGCCCAGCAGTGTAAAGAAATTTGGCACCAGCATTCGCACGGGAATGCGGCGATGGCGGAACAGCGTCCGGCCGCGGCGACGCCTGGTTTCTTCCTCCAGTTGCGGCAAGATCGGATCCATGGCCCCGCCTCCTTGGTTGTGCGTGTGCCAAACGGTTTAGCCAATCCGAATGGTATCGCTCTCCGGCCCTGGCTTCGATGCCGCACTATAGCCTAGATCGCGCGCACTTTTCACGGAATAGCGCACGCGCTCTATTTTCTTTTATTTTGAGCATGCTCGGCCATAGCTGGCCAGGGAGCACAAATCATCAGATTCGGGTCCGGCCCCCAAATTACAAAGCGCCGGGCATTGATACCGAACAGGGCAAAGGTCAGGCCCGCCTGGCCTCGCGTTCGCCTTCCTCGGATGAGAAATCAGCAAACACGGTTTCTCCTGCTACAGCGCGTTGACCAACAGCGGCGAGTGCGGTTCGGCCCGGCGGCAAATAAACGTCGACGCGCGACCCAAACCTGATGAGGCCGAACCTCTGTCCAACGCCAACGCTGTCGCCTTCGTGCGAAAAAGTTACGATACGCCGCGCGATCAGTCCCGCAATCTGGACGACGGCAATCTCATCTCCCGCCGACGTTTCAATCACCAATGAGCGCCGCTCGTTTTCCTCGCTCGCCTTGTCCGCCGCGGCATTGATGAAGGCTCCCGGCACGTAGATCGAGCGGACGATGCGCCCAGCAACCGGCGCCCGATTTATATGAACATCGAATACCGATAGAAATGTTGAAATGCGCAAGCGCGGTGTCTGGCCAAGGCCCAGTTCCATTGGCGGCGTGACGACTTCCACGGCGGAAATGCGCCCGTCGGCTGGCGCAACCAGCAGACCTTCGCGCAGCGGGGTCACCCGCTCGGGGTCGCGAAAGAAATAGGCAATGTAGAGTGCTGCGACGAGAAACGCCCAACCCAGCGGCGCCCAAAGTATAAAGAACAACACTGACAGCGCCGCGGCGATTGCGATGAACTTGTGCCCCTCGCCATGCACCGGAACCAAACTGTCGAGTATCGTATCAACAAGACCGTGGCTATTCGACACGAAGACCTACTCCCATATATTTCAAACCTTGAGCGCTGCCGCTGTTGCTGTTGCTGTCGACAAGTTGCCGCAGCTTGTCTCGTTAAACTGAGACATGACGACTTCCAGGGTCATAACGCGCAATACCGCACAGTCAAACCCCAGCGGGGATGCAGCGCTATAATGGAACTGCTTGGAGGCACCTTGCTGCCGCGCCGCGTTCAGTTAATGGCGCGGCTTCAACCGATCGGCACAGCCACAAACCGCAAATCCCCCTTGGCGTCCTCAATGCGCAGCAGCACAGCCTTGCGGCCTGACTTCAGCACTCTGGTGATACTTTTTTCCACGTCTTGCGGCGTTGCGACCTGATCTTGCGCCGCCTCGACAATCACGTCACCCGCCTTGATGTCCTTCTTGGCCGCAGCGCTCTCGGGATCAACCTCGGTTACGATCACACCCGTCACAGATTTATCTATCTGGTACTTTTCTCGCAGTTCGTCCGTCATCACCTCAAGTTGCAACCCGAGCAGCGACAAAGGCTCGGGCTCGTCTGGTTCTGCGTTCGGCTCTTCTGGTGTAATTGCATCGTCTTCCACCAGACGGCCGATTTCAACCTTCAGGGAGAGCGGCTTGCCTTGCCGAACCAGCTCAACATCAACTGTTTTGCCAATGGGGGTCTCCGCCACAATCCGAGGCAGTCCGCGCATGTTTGCAATATCGCGGCCATCAAACCGCATGATCACGTCACCAGGCTTGATCCCGGCTTTGGCGGCCGGGCCATCCGCCGTGACAGATGCCACCAACGCACCCTTGCCTGGCGGCACTCCGAGCGTATCGGCAATATCATCGGTGAAAGCCTGAAGGTTGACACCGAGCCAGCCGCGACGTGTCTCGCCGTAAAGCTTGAATTGTTCGATTACATTGACGGCCGTGTCAGACGGGATCGCAAACCCGATGCCGATTGATCCACCAGTTGGCGAGATAATCGCGGTATTCACGCCGATCACCTCACCATCCATGTTGAATAACGGCCCACCGGAATTGCCCCGGTTGATGGCCGCGTCGGTTTGCAGATAGTCATCGTAAGGGCCGGTGTTGATGTCACGCTGCTTGGCGGAAATGATACCCACCGTCACCGTTCCGCCCAGACCGAACGGGTTGCCAATTGCCATGACCCAGTCACCGACACGGAGAGCGCCAGACGCGCCGAACTTGACATCGACCAAGGGCGTCTTGGGCGCCACTCGAAGCAGCGCCAGATCGCTGTTCTTGTCGCGACCGACAACCTCGACGACCTTGAGCTTGGTGCCGTCATGGAAATTGACGATGATCTCATCGGCATCGGCGATCACATGGTTGTTGGTGACAACGAGGCCCTTTTTGCCGTCAATGACAAAACCTGAACCAAGAGACGAGACCTTGCGCGGCACGCGCGGGCCATCGTTGTTGAAAAAGTCCTGAAAAAGATCGTCGAAGGGCGAGCCCTTGGGGAGTTCTGGCAACGGCAACCCCTTGGGGCCCTTTGTCGTCTGCGATGTGGAGATGTTGACGACCGCGTCGATCAGTTTTTCAGCAACCGGGGCAACGGTCTGGGGGCCGCGCTGCGCGGCCGCTGGCAAGGCGGAATAAAACAGCGCTAGACCAAATGCGACAAGCAGGCTCGCCGCTCGACCAAGCCGCGAAGTGCGGTCCAAATTGCGTGCGTTGAACCGACTTGATGCCGTTTGAGCGATCCCGCTGCATCTTCCTGTCATGACGGCCCTTCTGAAAAGCAATTGTTGAAGCGCACAAGTCCTGCCACGAATTCCTGCGCACGTCACGCCACAACACATGCGCCACTCAGGCAC
>JBKEAX010000260.1:0-2029 GCA_047972825.1 Hyphomicrobiaceae bacterium
TTGGCAAATCCTGCCCGCCACGCCTGCACAGGTGCTGGAACGGCAAGATGGTCAAGAATGCACACTTGTGCCCGCCACGTCGTGTGCCCTGCCCGCGCGGAACCGTTGGGAAGTACCAGCCCAACTGCAAGAAGGTCGTCAAACCGCCCCAGCGTTGCCCAAGAGGGACGATTGGACGTTATCCGAACTGCAAGAAGCTCCCTGTCATAAAGCTTCCCAAGCGCTGCCCGAAAGGCACGGTCGGCAAGTTCCCGAACTGCAAGCCGAAGTCACAAGTGAGGTAACAGAAGCGCGAGGTGGCATTGCCGCCTCGCGTCATCCGAGAAACGACAAACAAGGGCCGGGATCGGGATCCCGGCCCTTGTTTGCTGCATCTTCTTTCGATTGCCTGACGTCACGGTCATCACAATCAGATGTCATGCTTCATGTCAGCTGCCTTGATTTTTTCGCTTTTCAAGCAAGCAACGTTGAATGTCGTCAAACAAATCTGCTGTCTTCTGCATTGCAGTGACACGCCACTTTTCAATATTTGATATTTCCTGCTCACTAAATTCTCGAATGCCTGCATCTATTTCTGTAGACGCGCTTTTTATAAGCCGCCTCCGGTCCAAACCTATGTCATCAATGAGAGCTTCAATCTTAATGGAATTTGACGCCAAGGCGGCGAATGGCACACCAGCCACGACAGAGAGACACGCCGCGTGATAGCGTCCTGTGATATGGAACCGCGCACTTAATAGAAGCGACAAATATTGATCCGTATCTTCAACCGTCAAATAACCAGGATCAGCAATTGAACGGGCAACCCCGCGCACTTTGTGCCGAATATTATCGACGCGCTGCCCAATCGTGAGATTTCGATGAATTGACTCGTGACGCTTGCGGGAACGGATCGGCAAATAGATCTTTGGTCCGGCGCACAGCTCATAAGCTTTCCGCAGTTCTTTTGTCACTTCTGGATAAATGGAATCACCGTAAGCAACGCAGTTCCCCCTTGGTGAGGGCAGCGCTTCCGGCCATGTGTGGCTGAAGCTAAAGTCCGGACAAAAATTCGACCTTATATCCTTGAGCGCAAGTTCTCGTTGGCTGCGGGTATCCCTGACAGAAACCAGGTCCGCACGTTTCAATAGCGCATCCCATTCTGGAGGGTTGTCCTGCCAAAGCATGTTAATGAAAACAACTGGCACATGACGTCTAAGTGGATGCTCAATTACGCGCAGCAATCGCCTTCCCGCAGCCGCCCCGTGATGCAACGTGCCCTCACCATTTACGACAATAAGATCGACATCAGGCAACGCTTCCACAATCGCTGAGTCATTTTCCCAATCCGCGCCGACAAATGCAGAGGCCACAACATCGATTTTGCGCACCGCCAGCTGCTCACGGATCGCCGCCATAACATAACGAGATCCGTGATGCGCAGCCGATGAGGTATCGTTTAAGAGTATCGCGCGGCACGCATCAAGATTGCCGGATAACATTCCTCCCCCAATACAATTCAGCAGCCATGGCCGACATCATCGTCACCAGCACCACCAGCGTCACAACTTTTGTTCCGGAACCAAACCGGTTTTCATGATACCAGCCCAAAGTGTGTCAGACCAACACGTCTGCAACGGCACCAGGCTATCGATCTGTGGTGCGCTGTGAGCCGTTACATCCCACAATGCGACGCGCTTTGCCTCCATCTGCTTTTGCAGAAATCTGGTAATGCGCGCCGACTTTGCAAGCTCCCCACTGTAAGCGGCGACAGCCAAAGCGCCGGAAGCAATTCCTTCCGATATCATCGAAACACTCTCGAAAGTTGCAATAACAACGCCCGTCGTCTTCAGCAGATCAGTAATAGGCTGCGCCTTACCCGAACTGTAAAGATCAATCTGCTCAGAAGGCAGGCCAAGTTCCAACAACCTATGCCTTATTTTTTGCTCAACTGACTTTCCAGTCCTTGGTGATGTCGTCACCAACAGTCTTCCTCCTTTCCGTGCTGCAAACTCGACCGCTCTCGTGCACAGCTCCGTCCAGAATTCAT
>JBKEAX010000317.1:0-8612 GCA_047972825.1 Hyphomicrobiaceae bacterium
GTCTGATTGTCCCGCGTGACCGTGATATGGGCGTCAAAGGTTTCAGCACATTTGACGAATTTGGCGGAGGCGCGGGCATGAAGCCCCTTGCGGTTCCGAATGGTGACAATGGCTTCCGGGCGGTCTGATGTGTCAATCTCTGGCATGGGCGCTTCAGCCGTCGCCCGTCAACTGCTGACCGGCCACCTTGATGTATTTGCGGCCAGCATCGCGGGCTACAGCTACGGCCTCGCTCATCTGCAATTCCGAGCGGACGCTTGCCAGCTTCACAAGGATGGGCAGGTTGATCCCGGCGATAACCTCAACTTCAGCTTCATCCAGGATGGAGATGGCGAGATTTGCAGGCGTGCCGCCAAACATATCGGTGAGGAGAATCACGCCAGCCCCGTTGTTTGTTCTTGCAACGGCTTCAAGTATTTCCTGGCGCCGCGCCACCATATCGTCTTCGGGGGCAATCGATATCGTTTCGAGGCGCTCTTGCGGTCCAACGATGTGCTCAAGCGCTGCGCGGAATTCCCTCGCGAGACCACCATGGGTAACAATAACAAGGCCTATCATTCGCAAATGCTGCCGTTCTTTGACTTTGTTCGGGCCGCTTGCTGGTGGCCGTATGAGTTCGTGTATTTATGCATGACCTTGTGCCCGGAAAGATATCGCCAATTGGCTGACGTTACAGCGCCGTAGCCTCGTGTCGCAAGGTGGCAAGAGTTCGCCCGTCATGCAAGAGGTTAGAGCACTGGGTGTGAAGGGACGCCTTATCCTGTGCTCCGCCCACTTGCTTCTTTCGCCTCGGCTGACGATCTTGGCCACTCATTGCTATTGGGTCCGGGCCCTAAACATCCTGCGTACTGGAAGCATTCCTCCCCTGTAGCGCCAATGCAACCTTGAGTGGCGCTGAGGGCTCAAATGCGAACAGGCGGATCACCGGACGGAGAAGCCCTGCCAACATGGTGGTCATGGGATCTGGCATCCGCTCGACCTTTTCCGGTGGGACGAGCTCTACAACCAGGTGAACGTCCGCGGTCGGCAAATATGGCAAATCAACGATGCCGATGCCGCGAACTTCGAGCTTTCCAGCAAGTGTGTCGGGCGGGCGGGCGATGAGCCTGGAGCCGTCAGGCTCGATGCAAACCTGGTCATCGGCAACAAGCCGGAATGGCTGTACGTCAAGGCCAGATGCAGGCCATGACAAAAGCCGTAGCGCCAGATCCGATTTGCCAGCTCCCGAAGGGCCGGTAATCAGAACGCACGAACCCGTTTCTGCTGTGGCGATGGCCGTCGCGTGAATAAGATCGCAGCCATCACCCGTGGCGCGTGCCATCCACGCCTCCTCTTGGCCGCAGCGGGCTTGCTGGCAGCCGTACGACAAAGCGTGCGCCTATCCGTGCTGCGGTTGGTTGATCTGGATCTCGATAGCGGTTTTCTGCCCGGATCGTTCCGCCATAGGCTGAAACGATCTCGCGCGAGATGTTGAGCCCCAGTCCCGAATTGTTGGTGCGGCTGCCGCCATGGTCGGGACGGTATGTGTAAAACCGCGCAAAGACCTTTTCGAGATTTTCTTCGTCGATACCTGGACCTTCATCCGAGACGGCAAGTTCAACCTCATTCCCGTCGCGTCGGACGGAAATAAGCACTTTGCCTTCGGCAGGCGAGAAGGAGATCGCATTATCGACGAGGTTGGTAACGACCTGCGCGATACGGCTGTCATTGCCGTAGATTGTAAACGTGCTTGCAGGCACGCCCTCAGGTATATCGAGCAGCAGGCGGACGTTATTTTTCTCTGCCTTGTCGCTGAATATCGAGGTGACGCTTTCCAGAAGGTCGCGCAGCGGCACCGGCTCACGGTGTTGGCGCGCCAGTTCCGCGTCCAGACGGGAAGCGCTTGAGATCTCGGTTATCATCCGGTTCAGGCGTTGCAGTTCCTGCTGGATTTGCTCGATGAGATGCTCGCGCTGCTCTTCGGTCTTGGCGTACCCCAAGGATTCCGCTGTGGATCGTGCCGCTGTGAGCGGGTTCTTCAATTCGTGAGCCACATCGGCAGCAAACCTCTCGCTGGCCTCAAGCCTCCCGAGCAGGGCCCCCGTCATCTTGGAGAATGCCCGTGCCAACAGGCCCACCTCATCGCGTCGGTCCGCCATATCGGGGAGTTCATGTTGCGCGATAATATCATTCGACACGACCTTTGCGGTCTCTGCCAGGTGGCGGATGGGGCCGGCAACGGTACGTGCAAGAAGCAGCGAGATCGATACGGTGGCGACCAGAGCCAACAGCGCCAGCAGCAGGATGTTGTTACGATCCTCCGCAACGATTTCCTCGATCTGCCCGGGCCGCGTGGAAAGCAGCAAAACGCCATGCACCTTTTTCATGCGCTGGATGGGAACGGCCAAAGACACGATCTGTTCGCCTTTTTCCGACAACAGCAGCATTGAGGTGGGGGTCCGGCCCGTCATGGCGATGCGGACTTCGGGATAACTGGTTCCAAGGCCAGAATCGATTTCCTTGTAGACGGGGAGCTTTTTGTCCAGAAGCCAGCGCGTCAACCGGGTCCAGAAGTTCTTGGTTTTTACACGTTCATTGGAGGCAGGCTCCTCATTGCCTTCATTGCGCCCGGACTTGGAGATGATGCCACCGCGTCGCAGGAGTTTGTCACTATCAACGATCAGCGTGCCATCCAGGCCATAAATGCGTGCTCGCGTGTTGGTTGGTCTAATCAGGCGACGAAGAATAGGTGTCACCCGTTCTGGACGGATGGACAGCTCCAGTGCTGCAAAACCGTCATCACGAAACGGTATGCGTGCATCGCTTGCGACCGGCAGCTTGGTTGGATCGAGCATCAACCGCTCGGTCTCCACTTTGGCGTCGCCGGCGATCGCCGCGGCAATGATCTCGCCCTGCACGCGCAGCGCTTCGCGCTTGGCGTCGATCAGCCAAGCGCGTGAATTCGACAGGTAGAAGATGCCGATTATGAAGATCGCAAGACCAATCAAATTCGACGTGAGAATGCGGCGCAGCAGCGTGGCGGAGACAAAGCGTGGCAAAGGCTGATTGCGCCACCATCGCCCTATTGTCTTCCACACGCTGTAGCGCGGGCCTGACCTGTCCAGGTCAACCGGGACTGAGGTGCGTTCGGTCCCCAATGCCATGGTTTCTCCAGCGAACCGATTTACTTTCGCATCGCCGACGCGCGTGCCAATGCGGCCTGATGTTCAATTCGTCGGCCATTCCCAAAATGCACCGCCCGTTGCCGATTGCCATAAACAATGGCGGCTGAGGTGGCTGCACCATAGACGAATTTTCCTGGCCGACAGCTTGGTGCAGCCTTGTCAATGGCTTCGTGAACCGCCGTTCGGCTCAGGTTTCCTTGAACCGGTAGCCGACACCGTACAGTGTTTCGATCACGTCGAAGTCGTCGTCGACGTTCTTGAATTTCTTACGCAGTCGCTTGATGTGGCTGTCTATCGTGCGGTCGTCGACATAAACCTGGTCGTCGTAGGCAGCATCCATGAGCGCATCGCGCGTCTTTACGACACCCGGGCGCTGTGCAAGGGCCTGCAGGATGAGGAACTCGGTGACCGTGAGCGTTACCGCCCTGCTGTCCCAATGGCAGGTATGGCGCTCTGGGTCGAGCTTGAGCTTGCCGCGTTCCAGCACGCGCGCTGCCTCGGTGACCGGCTGTTGGCCATCCTTTGGGGTCTGGCGCCGCAGGATGGTTCGCACGCGCTCAACTACAAGGCGCTGGGAGAACGGTTTTGCGATATAATCGTCGGCGCCCATCTTGAGGCCGAACAATTCATCGATTTCCTCGTCCTTGGAGGTGAGGAAGATCACAGGCATATCGGATTGCTGCCTGACTTTGCGCAACAACTCCATGCCGTCCATGCGTGGCATCTTGATGTCGAATATACCCAGATCGGCAGGCTCTTCGGTGAGCGCTTCAAGTGCTGCGACACCATCGGAATACGTGCGGACTTTATAGCCCTCGGCTTCCAGAGCCATGCTGAGTGATGTCAGAATATTGCGCTCGTCATCGACCAGAGCAATCGAACTTTTTTCTTTCATAATCGCCTCTCGCCCCTGCCAGTTGGCCCGATAGTGTACGCGATGACGACGGGCTTTATGGTTGCATCATGTATCAAATGTGGCAGCAGGACTTTTCACTACCCGATCTGAACACCAACTGAATAGGCGAGGCAGGTTCGCCGGGCAAGTTGCAATTCCTGGCATTTTCCTCGTTTTCCCTGCCATTTGGGCTTGGGAAAAACAACCAGAACGGCGTGGGAAGGCGGACTTGAGCTGCCTGTTGATAAGGATTGTTCGATGGACCAAAGCACTGCACGCCGTGAACCAAGCGCTGCCGAGGCGGCGCGCGAAATCATCCGCATCAGCCTCAAGGCATCTCTCGCAACCCTCGAAGAAGGCACAGGTTTTCCTTACGCATCCCTCGTAACGGTGGCGCTGGAGCCTGATGGGGCGCCAATATTGCTGCTGTCCGACCTGGCGCTGCACACGCGCAATCTGAAGTCTGATTCGCGCGCGACGCTGTTATTCGATGCCAGCGATGAGGGCGGAGATCCACTGGCGGGCGGCCGCGTCTCAGTGATGGGCCGAATGCTCCGGCTGGACGGCGGTGCTGCATCAAGCCAATCAGCCCAACGATTTATTGCGCGCCAACCCGCTGCCGAAATGTATGCCGGTTTTGCTGACTTTGCGTTCTGGCGCATGACGGTGGAGCGCGCCCACTATATCGGTGGATTTGGCCGGATCGTTGATCTTGGCGCGGGCAAACTGCTTGGGGATGTATCCCAAGCCGAGGCGCTTATCACCGCGGAGCGCGATATTGTCGACCACATGAACGCAGATCACAGTGATGCGGTGGAACTCTATGCGACCGTACTTTGTGGCGCTGGGGCAGGGCCCTGGCGTATGACGGGGATTGATCCGGCTGGCATTGATATGGTGAATGAAAACCGCGGGGCGCGGCTTAATTTCAAGGACCGAATTACCGATTCTGCCGCAGCGGAAGCTGAATTGGTACGCCTTGTCAAATTTGCGCGTTCACAAACCTAGTGGCCTGTCGCGCCAAAATTGAAACATAGCCGCAACCGCATACAATTTTGGCGCGACATGAAGGCCACTAGCAAAATCATTGGCTTAGTGTGGCGTTTATCGCGCCTTAGTTGATACCCGGCGTGCCGCAACATCGATCAACTAAGGCGCGACGCCACACTAGGTCGCTCTGTCGTGCAAAGTGGTTCGCTTGAGGGGCGGAAATTGACTTGGCGATGCGTCCACCCAAGTGCGGTCTGGTATCGTGCGTGCTGTTTGGCTATTTTCGCCAAACAGAATCCTGCCTTACCGGAGCGCCGCTCAGCGGCTGAAGGTGCGTGCAAGAGGCCCCATAAGAGGCATGACCCTGAAGCCGTTTCCATGCGAGAGTGTGTCGGCCTCAGGCGGGCCTTGGGGATCGAGAACCTATCGGCGAGAGTGCAGAGGACGAAATGGTCGACGTGGCTTTACAACGCAAGAATATGGTGGAATCCCAGGTGCGCCCCAGCGACATCACGGATCGCCAAATTCTCAACGCCCTGAGTGATGTGCCCCGCGAGGCGTTTTTGCCGACCGCGTTGAAATCAATTGCCTACATCGATGAATCGTTGCCGTTGTCAAAGGCGGAATCGGGATCACCTGCGCGCGGAATGATGGCTCCGCGGACGTTCGCCAAGCTGCTGCAATATGCTGCGATAGAGCAGGGCGACGTGGTGCTCGATGTCGGAGCGATGACCGGCTATTCCGCCGCCGTGATCGCGCGGCTTGCACAGACCGTTGTCGCTCTGGAGGAAAACACGGTGCTGGCTGAAACGGCGACCAAAACGCTGGAGCAGCTTGGCGTTGATAACGCTGCTGTCGTAACTGGGGATCTTGCGGTCGGCTATCCTTTGGAAGGTCCCTATGACGCGATCGTAATCGAAGGTGCAGTCGAGGAAATTCCTGCTGGGCTGCTTGATCAACTCAAGGAGGGCGGGCGGTTGGTGGCGATTGAAGCCGGATTGCCATCCGCAGGTGTTGTCTGGACCCGTTTCGGTCGAAACTTCGATCGCCGGATCGCGTTCCAGGCTACCGCTCCTGCCGTGCCAGGTTTCGAGAAGAAAAAGGAATTCGTGTTGTGAGGCTGGCTCTGTTCGACATGCGTCGATAGGGTCTGGACCCAAGTGGCCGGGTCTTGGATCCTCGCGGTGCAAGGCTTGGCAACTTCACGAAAGTTCACACCTGATTCGTCGGCAATTTGATTCGCCGACGGGCAAATCATAAAGGGGTGGGCGAGGCGGCACGATGTGTTGCCAATTGTGCTCTGTGAACACTCGATTCGATTCGCGCCTGTTCTTTATGTTCTATTAACTAATTCATTTCCAACAGAGATTCTAAATATTGATGCATCGCATGGTTGATGCGCATTTCAAAATGCTACTAGCTTGTGTGTTTAATCAGCCACGTTGGTGTGCGAACCCAGCAGTGTTGTCGTGCAGCGTCTTGTCTCGAACGCGAATTAGCTGCTCTTATCTCAGCATTGTTTGGTCCGTGCCTTGAGTCGACCATTGCCTATGCCAGCACCGTATAATTTTCATGTGTTGGATAGTGTGGCACGCAGGCCCGCGTTGATCGCCGTTGTTGCTTTTGCGTTTGAATCTGGATGAGACAAAGCGAACGGGTATACCTGCAAGATGCTGCACCGCCTCAAGTCTAAAACCGAAGCTAGACCCATTTCGCAGGCTGGGCTGCTCTCCATTTTTTGCCTTGTAGGCGCTGGTTCGTGTGTGCTGCCTATTGGATCCAATTCGGCTGTTCAGGCTGAGACGCTCAACCAGGCGCTTTCGGCAGCATACAATTACAATCCCAGGCTTGATGCAGAGCGAGCACGTCTTCGCGCCACGGACGAAGAGGTGGCGCGCGCCAATTCCGGATACCGGCCGCAGATTGGTGCAAGCGCAGACGTTGGGCTTGATTATTCTTCGACGCGCTCCGCCACGCCTTCCAATAGTACTACGAATTCCAGGGGATATTCGGTCGGGTTGACGCAGAACCTCTTCAATGGTTTCCAGACGAAAAACGCTGTCAATGAAGCCGAGGCAGGTGTTCGCGCGGGGCGCGAAACATTGCGCGACGTTGAGCGCGCAGTGCTGCTTGACGCGGCAACCGCCTATATGGACGTGGTGCGCGATCAAGCGGTTGTTCGTTTGCAGGAAAACAATGTTCGCGTGCTGACGCGCGAGCTGAAAGCAACCAATGATCGCTTTTCGGTGGGTGAGGTCACACGTACAGACGTGGCGCAGGCTCAGGCGCGGCGGGCAGGCTCGGTTTCCACGCTTGATGCGGCTCGCGCCAACCTTAAAAGTTCGCGGGCAACCTATGAGCGCGTCGTTGGGCATCCGGCGAACAATGTGGCGAATCCGGGGGCTCCGGTACGGCATCTGCCAAGTAGCCTGGGCAACGCACAGGCCATTGCCGAGCAGGAGAATGCTCTGATTATTGCTGCGCTTTATCGCGAGCAGGCGGCGCGCTTCACGGTTGATCGCATTCGGGGTGAATTGTTGCCTTCGGCACAGCTCGAAGCGCAGTGGGGGGAGCGGTTTGATCCAAACCGCAACATTGAAGAAACCGAGCAAGGCACCATCACTGGCCGTTTGACGATTCCCATTTATCAAGGCGGAGAGGTATCTGCCCGCGTTCGGCAGGCCAAGCATACGCACGTTTCCCGCCTGCAGGAAGTGGAGCAGGTGCGCAGTGAGGTTCGTGCCGCTACGATTGCAACGTGGTCTCAATATCAAGCTGCGCTTGCACAGGTCGCTTCCGATCGTTCGCAGGTGGAAGCGAACCGGACTGCTTTGACCGGCGTTCGTGAAGAAGAAAAGGTTGGACAGCGGACACTGCTTGATGTGCTCAACGCCGAACAGGAGCTACTCAATGCGCAGGTTTCGCTCGTTACAGATGAGCGCAATCTGGTGGTTGCAGCCTACGCACTGCTGTCCGCAGTAGGTCGCCTCGATGCCGCGCGGCTTAGCGTTGCCAGCAATGTCTATGAGCCCGAGGTGCACTACCAGGATGTGCGTCGCAAATGGTTCGGCCTATCCATCACGCACGAAGATGGTCGCCATGAACGCCTTGATGCTTGGGATCCAAGTGTTCAGAAGGCCTACAAATAGTATCACTACCTTTTTGCAGGTGAGGCTTTGCAGTGCGTTCACGGAATCGCGCACGCGCTTTATTTTCTTTTGTTTCTCGCGGTGTTCTTCACGCCGAACCGCGTACACTTCGGCTGAACATGCCTTGGTGCGCTATGCAACTCTGCTTGTTTGATGCATGAGATTTGCCTGATGTCGTTCTTTGCTGGTTTGGGCGAAAACAACATTGTTGGAAACTTCAGGCGTTACGCAAGCAAAGCGGCAGCGTCGTTGTTTCTTGAAAAATATTGTAGCTGTTGGAGTTAGATTCCCCCAACTCAAGCTGCTTGTTAACATTCCAATCTTGAAATCGTATAAATCGCTGAATAATTGGGCTTGAACATGCGTCCGCCGCATTGATGCTGCCTTCTTGAGAGTGTACGAACATTCTGTGAG
>JBKEAX010000337.1:0-1572 GCA_047972825.1 Hyphomicrobiaceae bacterium
CTTCAAGGCGCAGCTCCCCAGGCGATGGAGCAAACTTTCCCCAGGTCTGATGCACCGCTCGCATGTCCTGGCGCAGGCGGCTCCAGCGTTGCGGCATGCCCGGCCGGATCGAGGGCATGAGATCGTCAAGACGGGCAGCAAAAGCCTCGATCGCAGAAACAATGCCAATCTCGGTGTGATGGTTCCGCCCAATTTCTGCAGCGTCAGGGTAAACGTGGACGAGGCGCTGGCGCGGTGTCGGCGTAAGCACGGTGTCGTAGCCCCCGACCGTTACTTCGTCGAGGTGGGTGCCGATGGCGATGATGAGATCGGCTGAAGACAGTGCTGCTTTGAGCTTGGGTGATGGCGATATGCCCGCATGGCCACAGTAGACATCTAGGCGGTTGTCGATGGCATCTTGTGCACGAAATGACGTTACAACAGGCAAATCCAGCCGCTGCGCGAAAGCCGCCAACTGTTGGCTTGCTCGCCGGGTCCATCGCCCGCCGATAATCACGATTGGCCATTCGGCTTCATCAAGCGCCATGGCCAATCGCATCATGTCGTCGTGAGAGGGGGCAGGGCGTGCCAGAGCCACCGGCTTTGCATCTTGCACGTCACATTGTTCAAACAGAACGTCCTCAGGCACCCCGATCACAACCGGTCCGGGCCTGCCGCCATGCGCAATGATCAACGCCCGGGCTATAATTTCCGGAATACGCTCAGCGGTACTCACCATTTCTACATGCTTGGCAAAGGGCCCCGCTAAACCCTCCAGGTCCACAGCCTGGAAACCACGCCGGCCAGCAGTGCTGCGGGGCGCCAGCCCCACGAGAAGCAGCATCGCCGTTGCCCCCTGCATGGCGACGTGAAGCCCGCTCATGGCATTGGCCAGGCCCGGCCCGCGCGAAACGAAAGCCACACCGGCCGCAGGCTGCGACGGCCCCGCCATTCGTGCCGTTGCCTCAGCCATCATTGTCGCGCCGCCTTCGTGGCGCGTGGTGACTATCTCCAGACCTAGCGTGTCGCGCAGGGCATCGAGCGCCGAAATGAAGCTCTCGCCCGGTACTGTAAAAATTCGTTCCAGCCCGTTGATGACGAGTTGGGAGGTGAGGATCTGGCCACCACTACGCATGGTTGTTGCAACTCGCAGGCTACGGCATATCCGGCCGAATGCGCCGTGGGGAAGCGCAGGTCAGCTTGAAGATACGCTCAATACAAACAGGAAGAGCTCATTTTCGCTTCGATAAAGCGACGATGGGATCTAACGGTACTGAATTGATAGAATATTCAGTGTCGGCACGCACATTGACATCCTGCTGCGCCCCACGACAGCCATTTCATTGAGCGTGGTTGCTGAGCAGGCTGCGACAGGCAGGCCACAGCGCTGCCCCTAGGGTCCGGACCCTAGCAGCCTGTCGGATTTGGCGGTGCATGCTATAATCGGACATGAACAATTTTCGCGATTACGACCGCTCGCAGCGGCTGCTTTTGCCACCTGATCTTGGTGATTGGGTGCGGGACGATGATCTGGCGCATTTCATCTGCGCGGCGGTGGAGCATGTTGATATTTCGGCCTTTCATGTAAGCCGG
>JBKEAX010000363.1:0-6531 GCA_047972825.1 Hyphomicrobiaceae bacterium
GTTGGGCTCGGTATAAGCGCGTTGCGCCAGTTCCAGGGATTGCAGATGTTCAATGAGGACAGGGCGCTTCGGCATACGCTCCTGGTTTAATCGCCCCGATGCCAGCAGATCTCGCCTGAGCGAACTTTTGACCCCAGTAACAGGTTCGAATTTCGATCCGACTTCGCGCTGAGCCTGAACCGGAACGGACACCATCAATGCCAGCATCAGGGTTACCGCAACGGCAATAAACCCAACCACAAACATGCCGAGCAAAGCCTTTGAATTTGCAGTATAGATATGCATTCTGGATTTATGGCTTCTGATCATCTGCAGCTAGGGTCCGACACCTCGGGTCCGGACCCTAGTAGCACGGACCGCCCAACAAGGGCATGCCCCTGTTGGCGCCGGGCACCCGCTCGATCACGCGGCCCTGCAGAATACTATTCGCCCCTTTAGGCACTTGGAACAAGCAACGACAAAAAGGTTAGCTCATGCCGCTCATGCGCATCGACATTGTCAAAGGACGCAGCAAACGTGAGGTCAAGGACATCAGTGTTGCGGTTCATCGAGCTATGGTGGCCGCCTTCAAGGTGCCCGAGCGTGATCGTTATCAGATCATCAACGAGTTGAAGCCATCGCGTTTCGTGATGGAGGATACCGGACTGGATATACCGCGCACAAAAAACCGGATCATGATCCAGGTCATCACCCGGCCGCGACCACTCAACCAGAAGCAGGCATTTTATCGTCTGGTCTGCGAAGAGCTGGCCAAACGGGCCGGCATCGCACCAACCGATGTCATGGTGACCATGGTGGAGAACACCGACCAGGATTGGTCCTTCGGTCATGGCCGCGCGCAGTTCCTGACCGGAGAGCTTTGAGGCCGCGGTCCACTGCACATATGGCACTCATATCTGTTTGCTACCCCCGGAAGCCATGACCTCGCTGCGGCGGCTTGATCGAACGCAAATGCGCCCAATAATACCCGCTGGCAATTGCTGAGCACACCGTTTACGAAGGCACTGGGCGGAATGTCATCGTGCGTAGTATTTCAAGTAGTGCAGAACTATTTGTGACCAAGGAGGATGTGCAATGAAAAGCCTTTCAAGAACCAGTCTGTTGTCGCGCCACAAAAGAGCAGCCACGCTCGTAGCGCTGGCCGTGTTCTCCGTTTTCGGGCTCACACTTCCGCCCGCCGCAATGGCCGATGATGCGAAGGTCAAAGCCGGCACACTGACATGCCAGGGCCAGGGCAAGGTCGGCTTGATCCTCGGCTCCAAGGAGATTCTCGACTGCACATATAAGCCCGCAGGCAAGCACCCAAAAGGACACCTGCGTGGAACGATTACCAATATCGGGCTCGATGTGGGCGTGAAGGGAAAAAGCATAATGGTGTGGGGCGTGCTTGGCTCGACCACAGCCTTGACCGCGGATGACCTGCGAGGAAACTTCGTAGGCGCTGCGGCAGATGCCTCGCTCGGCTTGGGCGGAGGCGCCAAGGTTCTCATTGGTGGAGATAACGATTCCGTCGTCCTCCAGCCGCTAAGCGTTCAGGGCCAAACTGGCGTTAACGTTGCAGTCGGTGTTTCTGGCCTGAAACTCGAATAACTCCAAACCCGCCAAAAACGAATTGGCAACAGCTGGACAAGATCTCTTGGCCGGCCGCTAACTTGCGGCCGGTTAACATTTCAAAACCCGGCGCAACCCAACGTAACGCGGATCAATCAACCTCTGACTGGCCACTTCCCTCCAGCGCCGATTGACACCATCGTCGCGAAACGTCAAAACCTCGGCCGAACATGTGAATGACGAGAATTCTCAAGGAGCCCTCCACCAATGTCGCACGCCGACCTGCAGAAAACCATCGATGCCGCTTTCGAAGCGCGCGACACGATAAACACGGGCACAAAAGGCGAAGTGCGCGAAGCCGTCACTCAAGCGCTTGATTTGCTCGACTCAGGACAGGCGCGGGTCGCTGAAAAGCAAGGCGACGATTGGGGCGTCAACCAATGGCTGAAGAAGGCTGTTCTTTTGTCCTTCCGCCTGAACGACAACGACATCATCCCCTTCCAGAAGAGCGGAACCTTTGCCAGCCGCGTGCATGGCTTCGACAAGGTGCCATTGAAATACGGCGACTGGAATGCCCAGCAGTTCAAGGACGCCGGCTTCCGCGCCGTACCAGGCGCCATCGTTCGTCACTCCGCCTACATTGCACCCGGCGTTGTCCTGATGCCATCGTTCGTCAACCTCGGCGCCTATGTCGATTCAGGCACCATGGTCGACACCTGGGCCACCGTCGGCAGTTGCGCGCAGATCGGCAAGAACTGTCATATTTCAGGCGGCGCAGGAATCGGCGGCGTGCTGGAACCACTTCAGGCCGGGCCGGTCATCATAGAGGACAATTGCTTCATCGGCGCGCGTGCCGAAGTGGCCGAGGGCGTGCGTGTGGGACAGGGTTCGGTACTCTCCATGGGCGTCTACATCGGTGCCTCGACCACCATCATAGACCGGGCAACGGGTGAAAAATTCTTCGGAACGGTCCCGCCCTACTCTGTGGTTGTATCCGGCACAATGCCCGGAAAACCGTTGCCTGATGGCGCTCAGGGTCCAGGTCTTTATTGCGCCGTGATCGTCAAGCGTGTCGATGAAAAGACCCGCTCCAAGACATCAATCAATGAGCTGCTTAGGGACTGATCGGGAAGCTGCCAGCTACTGTGTTTGCCGATCAGATCAAACCAAACAAAATGGCGGTGCCGGGTTTCGCCTGACACCGCCAAACAATTTTCTTCTGCACTCATGCATAAAGCATCATATTGCCCGGCGATCTAATCGCGATGGCTCAGGCTTGACCAATGCCCACCAGCCACTTCGGATCGAACCATCGATCAGCAGGGCCGTCATAGGGCAAACGCGTGATGTCCCAATGCCGGATAAACGGCGCATAGACATCCCACACTGGCGGACCACCACCCACGAATACGCGCCGTCCCTTGTAGCGCGCCAGCACCTCTTCTGGTTTCTCGTGCGAGCGAATGACATCAATCGTGCGATCTGCAAACGCCCACTTTGGCACCGCGCCGATTGTTTTCGGACCCGCAATCAGCACGTGCCCCTTGGTCTTCATGAAGAAGCGCTCAACGTCGGTGCGGAACTCGGGGCGCTCGTCCCCTTCCCAGGGCAACCACCCCTTGAGGCCTAGCTGGCCGCGCATACCAATGGCGCACATGGAACGGACGTCGGGCATTTTGTGTGAAGCCTTTCTTGTCTTCGCAATTTATTGAAGGTCAGCGAACGCCGCCGGATAGGCGACTGCCCCGGTAGATGCAGGGAGCTTCGATGCAGTCAACGAAGCCACCATGAAGAATGGCCCGGCATACGGCGTTTCAAAACCGGCAGCGGCCGCCGCATCAAACCCGAAGCGGGTATAATAGGCCGGTTCACCCAGCACGAATGCAGCCTCCACACCTATTGCGCGCAACTCGCCCAGGCCGGTCAAGATCATTGCCGTCGCGATGCCTTTGCGGCGATTATCAACGTCCACCGCAACGGGCGCCAGGCCGACAGCCACGAACGGAGCACTCATCACGGAAAAAGCAGCATAACCGACAACTTCTCCTGCATCCTCTGCCACCAAAGCCAACATCAAATCGCCTTCCGCGCGAAGCCGCTCCACCAGATCAGCCTCAGCCGCGGTTGGAAATGACCGGGCCAACAATCTGCGGATAGCTGCAGCGTCAGCTTCTGCTTCGTGCCTGATGGATCGCGGCTGCTTCATCACGGCTGCCAGGGCTCTACCGGAGTGGGGTTATCGGCTGCTTCTTTTTTTGCCGCGCTCGCGATCACGCGCGCAAGCGCAAATAGCGCATCGTTGACGCCCGCACCCGAAACTGCGGACAGCAACAGCGGCTTGCGCCCGCAAGCCTCGGCAAGTTCGGCGGCCTTGGCGGATCGCATATCTTCATCGAGAGCATCAATCTTGGCGAGCGCCACGATCTCCTCCTTGTCAGCCAGGCCATGACCATAGGCTTCGAGTTCAGCGCGCACTGTGTGATAGGCCGCACCAACATCCTCACTGGTGCCGTCAACGAGATGCAGCAGCACGCGGCAGCGTTCGACGTGTCCAAGAAACCGGGTGCCAAGACCGGCGCCGTCATGGGCGCCTTCAATGAGGCCCGGAATGTCAGCCAGAACAAAATCCAGGTCCCCCGCACGAACCACACCCAAATTGGGATGCAGTGTCGTGAATGGGTAGTCGGCAATCTTGGGCTTGGCGGCCGTTACAGTTGCAAGGAAGGTTGACTTGCCCGCGTTCGGCAATCCGACAAGCCCCGCATCCGCGATGAGCTTCAGTCTTAGCCAGACCGTCAATTCCTCACCGGACAAACCCGGATTGGCGTGACGCGGTGCCTGGTTGGT
The DNA here is from genome assembly GCA_047972825.1 of Hyphomicrobiaceae bacterium. Lineage (GTDB taxonomy): Bacteria > Pseudomonadota > Alphaproteobacteria > Rhizobiales > Hyphomicrobiaceae > JAEUMD01. The sequence continues at coordinate 4,399 of JBKEAX010000363.1, forward strand.
GGACGACTTGAAGTGCGCATTGCCAAAGCCTCCGTTGCCACCCTTTGCCAACGTCACGCGCTGTCCTGGCTCCTGCAAGTCGGCCAGCAATGTCTCGTTGTCTTCAGCATAGATCTCGGTACCAGGCGGCACCTTGATGACGGCATCAGCACCGTTGGGCCCGGAACGGTTCTTCCCCATGCCAGGCGTGCCGCTCTTCGCCTTGAAATGTTGCTGGTAGCGATAATCGATCAAGGTGTTGAGGTTTGGCACGCATTCGGCGAACACATCCCCACCCTTGCCGCCATCGCCACCGTCCGGTCCGCCATATTCGATAAACTTCTCGCGACGAAAGCTGACACTGCCGTGTCCGCCATTGCCGGCCTTGATATAGATTTTCGCTTGGTCCAGGAATTTCATGAAACTCGCGCCTTGAAGGCCTCGCGGGCAAACAATGTTCGAATGCCCGGCTGGGCACCACCGCGTGAATTGATATGGAACTGGCACGAACCAGCCCTAGATCGTGTTCATGTTTCATGGATCCATGAATACGATCTCGCACCTTGTTTGAAGCATGTTTTTCACGGCTCTACCGCTGCACACTTCAGCCAAACTTGCTCTAGCAGAATCGAGCTTTTACTGCACACGCCTGAATATGGGATTATCTTCCAGCAAGAACGAGTGCAGGTCTTCGTCTGGTAACTCGGAAAAAACGCTTATATCATTGTCTCCGCAGCTTCTGTCATCACCCACTTGCCCCAGAACCGCTTACCAACCCAGAAAACCGATATTGAAGCCATTCCAGCGGCATTGCCTTCTGCCTTCGCAGGAGTGAGGTACCTAGTGGCCTGTCGCGCCAAAATTGAAACATAGCCGCAACCGCATACAATTTTGGCGCGACATGAAGGCCACTAGCAAAATAATTTGCTTAGTGTGGCGTTTATCGCGCCTTAGTTGACACCCAGCGTGCCGCAGCATCGATCAACTAAGGCGCGACGCCACACTAGCCAGCCTGTGTGTTGGGCGACACGAAATTCCCGCTTGCAGTTTAGGGGCGAAGGCCCTATGCAACGGGCCTGATCCGCTGCTTATCGCGCGCGGGTCAATCCCAGCCGGAAGGGGCCGTAGCTCAGTTGGGAGAGCGCTACAATGGCATTGTAGAGGTCAGGGGTTCGATTCCCCTCGGCTCCACCAACCACAACGCACTGGCTTTGCTAATTATTTCGGAACAGCAATTTGGCGCGCAGTAGCCTCAAGGGCTCTTCCCTGTAAGAGGGAGGGACAGGCTATATTTTTCTGCGCCCCCTTACATGTGCGGTGGCACTGCGGTGTCGTCCCCACAGCCGGACCAAACAGGCACCCCGAGAAAGCGTTGATAGACAGCAAGCCAGAAGCCATATGATGTCATAAGCTATATTTATTAGGACATAGCTTTTTGTAGGCGCTAGAATTTGCGTACTGATGCTTGGTCGCCTCCGGGCACTGGCTTGTCAGCCGGGAGCCCAAGCATTTCTTCGGGCGGTGTTCTGCAGCTAATGACGTTCGGTGCCCTGCGCCGAGGGCTCATTACGTCTTTTCCAGCACATCAGCTTTCCACCAGGCCGATTGTTAAGAATTCGCGGCTTCTGCCGGGACAGGGACCACAAGTTGCATGCTCGATAAACTTGAACTCCTTCTCTATCTCGCCCGCGAGCGGCATTTCGGTAAGGCCGCTGAAGCGGCGGGCGTCACCCAGCCGACGCTGTCGTCGGCGCTGAAGAGCCTGGAAGAGCAACTAGGCATTGTTATTGTCGATAGAGGTTCAAGGTTTCATGGCTTCACGCCGGAAGGCGAACGCGTACTCAACTGGGCGCGCCAGCTGACGTCAGATGCGCGTGCAATGCACCAGGACATCGAGACATTGCGGCGCAGCTATAACGGTGAGTTGAGGTTTGGGGTCATTCCAACGGCATTGCCGATCATAACGGACTTGACTGTTCCGTTTCGCGCAAAGTGTGAAAACGTCAAGATCAGGGTGGAGTCGCTCACATCAAATGCGATTCTGGATAAACTCGAAAATCTGGAAATCGATGTCGGCATCTCTTATTTGGATGGAGAACCACTTGGGCGCTTCAAGGGTGTGCCGCTCTTCAAGGAGCGTTATGCGCTCCTGGT
>JBKEAX010000372.1:0-1935 GCA_047972825.1 Hyphomicrobiaceae bacterium
CGACAATAAGTCCGGGAACAGATTTGCGCCGCGTGCTGACACCGGCACCTGGACCGCTATTTCCCGGCCACCATATTTTTCGGCGCTGGCCGTATGGCCTTCCTTCGGCACTTGGACGGGCGGTGGCTATTTCCGGTCTGACAATGAAGTGGTCTTGTTTGAATCTGAGGAAGGCATGGTCCCGCAGGAGAACGTTCGGCGTCCTGCGACTTTCAAAATGACGCCGTATTTGACCAACCGTACGTTTTGCGACGCCGAGTTGAAGGCGCGAGCGGAGGCCGATGCTTTGAAAAAGCACACTGGCAAGGCGATCAAGAACGGCCTTGCTGGTGCTGGCAAGCCGAAGCGCTGGGTTGATTGGATCCATGTGGATCATGGCGGCAGTGGCGATCTTGTCTTCGCCGTCGATGGCGCGGTCTACCGTCTGGCGAAGTGGGCAGATGTTGATCCAGCAGGCTATCTGGACGCTGCCACCAAAATCGCTGACTTCAACGGCCTTTCATTCCAGCAGGTGCGCGCACCCGCCGATGCCATGCGTTGGGCGTGATTGTCATACGCCCAGGTCGCGGCGCACTTCGAAGATTTCCATGATGCGGCAACCGCGATGAGGCCCATCGCATACGAATGTCCAGCGACCTTCGGTAAAGGTGTCACACATCTTCACGCCCTTGACGAGGATCCAGTGCCCTTCCTTGCCCTTATGGATGGCAAGGATGTAGTGCGCCCAGGCGTTGCGCGGTTTTTGCATCCAGCTCCAAAGCGTCGGCCGCTCCTTTCTCGGCAGGTTCATATACGTGGCGACCGGTTTCATCACGTAGCCGAACCGCGCCAACGCTTCGGCAACTTCTTCTGTATGCGTGCCTTTAACCACGGGCCGCAACCCGTCAGGAATATGTCTCAGGTCCCGTACGACGTCTTCCACCTTGGAAATTGAGTAGCCGGTGATGGCCGCCAGGACGTAGGGACCGCAAAATGCGACCCTGCCGGTGTCGTTTTTCACCTCGTTCAGTGTTTTGGGTGCACCGGTCGCGGGTAAAAGCAGGGCCATGGGGCTCATCTCGGGTGATTGGCGGTAGGCCGAATCGTGCGCTGAGCCGGTTAACGAAGCGTTAACCGTCTGTCATCAGATTAAATGATGACGTTTCGCGAAGAGGAATTGAATGCTCAATCAGTAGGTTCGCTGTGCATGACTTGAATTGATTTCGTCATGAAACTTTCCGATATTCAGGATCCTAGGGACGGATCTCTAGGTTTGCCTCCTCAAGGATTCAAAAATTTCATGGCCCCTACCAAAAACCCAATGAACGTCTCTTTCCTCCAGGAACTGATGACCACCGTGGCCGAGCAGGGACGGTCCTTGTTGCCCAAGGGTCTTAACTGGGCTGAGGAGGTCAGCGATATCCGCACGCTGTCTGAAGCCCTGGTGTCGAGCCGGGGAGAAGCTGCTGGTGTGGCGATAGCACGCAAGGTCCTGGAGATTTACCAAACCTTCAACGCCGATCAAAAGCGCGAATTTTTCACGTTTATCTGCACGGAATTGCAGCCCAGTGAAACGGTCGTCACCGCGGCTGCTGATGCTTATCTCAAGGCGCCAGACCCAGCGTCGCTGGCGCGATTACAGCAGGCCGTTGAAAGCCCGCGGCAGGAATTCTTCCGGCGACTTAACCTGGCGCCTGGTGCAACGCGTGAAATCGTTGGCATGCGCAGGGATCTTCTCGGGATGTTAAAGGCAAACCCGGATCTCAAACTGGTCGATGATGACCTCAAGCACCTTTTGTATTCCTGGTTCAACCGTGGCTTCTTGATGCTCAAGCGCATTGATTGGTCGACGCCTGCAGCACTGTTGGAAAAAATCATTGCCTACGAGGCGGTCCACCAGATCGACGGCTGGGATGATTTGAGACGCAGGCTCGACGCCAGGGACCGGCGCTGCTT
>JBKEAX010000400.1:0-1870 GCA_047972825.1 Hyphomicrobiaceae bacterium
CACCGGTCTTTCTGGCACAGGCAATGGCGGAGCACCTCGATGAAAACTGTGAAGGCAACGTCATCAACATCATCGATCAGCGGGTCTGGAATCTGAAACCCGATTTCTTCTCCTACACAATCTCGAAAGCCGGGCTTTGGACCGCAACCCGCACGCTGGCGCAAGCACTGGCTCCACGCATCCGTGTCAACGCCATCGCCCCCGGCCCTGTACTGCAATCGATTCATCAAACCGACGAAGACTTCGCCGCCGAAAGCGCATCGACACTGATGGGTCGCGGGCCGAGCCTTGAAGAAATCACCGCCGCTGTACGTTTTATTCTCGCCACTCCGGCAATGACCGGCCAGATGATTGCGCTGGACGGCGGTCAGCATCTGACATAACTGCAGCCCGCCGCCGCGCTGGCATGAAAAAGCTAGGGTCCGGACCCTAATCCATTTGCAAATAGTTGAGCCCTTCCACGGCCCAATCACATCAACTTGATTCTTGAACCAACCCACGCATCCAACTCATCCAGAACCATAATTCCAAAAACAGAAAAATGTGTATATTGCTCAGTATAAGTTGTAAGGCCCTACGATTGCCACAATTCCTCCCCCTCGCCCTCAAATTCGTGCCGCATTACTCAGTCACCAATTGAATACAGGCGCGGGGCGCCTCTTTACCGAGCGTTAACCTTAATCGTTTAACGATCGTAGCCGTTTGTCCGGGCGCGTCAGCACGTCCGCGCATCCACGGTTGATTGGGTGATATCGATGAAAATGTACCGCGTAATTTCAGCTGCTCTGGTTACCGGAGCTTTATTTTCAACCGGGGCGGCAGCCGCCTCCCTTCCCGCCATCAAGACCAGTGCAAAAAACCAGGTTCCCGCCTGTGTGACACCAGGCCGGCTGATGGCATTCGCAGGATCGCGAAACAGCCGCATCGCAGACACGTTCGATGGGGCGGCAACCCAGTACATGCGCCACGGCGAAGCTCTCAAGTTACGCTGGGACTACGCCTTCTTCCAGATGCTCGTCGAAACCAGGAACTTTGCTTTCAACGGTGACGTCAAGGCTTCTCAAAACAACTTTGCTGGTCTCGGTGCCACTGGCGGCGGTGTCCGGGGCGAGCGTTTTGACACTGTGTCCAACGGCGTCAAGGCACACCTCCAGCACGTCCTGATGTACGCGGGCGAACACGTCGAAGACCCGGTTGCCGACCGCACCCGCAAGGTCCAGGAATGGAACGTTCTGACCAAGTGGCAGCGCCGGATCCTTGCAAAAGGCCCCATGACGTTCACCCATCTCACCAAACAATGGTCGCCCACTGACCGGGGCTACTCGCGCGACATCGCAGCGGTGGCAAATGCGTTCTATGACCGCTTCTGCAATATGCCAGACCCGCGGCCCGAACTTGTCGCCGAAGCACGCGGCACTGGCGTTTCGATCGACAATTCTGTCTCGCTCGCAAACAGCCCCCAGACCGAAAGCAGCTTAAAGGGCAAGCTGACGGCTGAAAAAGCAATCGCAGATAGCCGTGAGAACAGCGGTCCAAACCGCTGGACCCTGGGCGCAGGCTCAGCAGGCGCGACGATGCAGATGCCAAGCGCAGTACCTTCAACCAACTCAGCATCGCCAGCAAAATTCACCGTTCTCAACGGTGCAGAGACAGCTGCTCCCCAAAAGCCCTCTTCAGCAGCCACGAAAACGGCATTTGCCGTGGGTTCTGCTGCCGGAGCCGGTGCCAGCGCCCAGAAGGCAACTGCTCAAGGCACAGCCGCATCTGCCGACTGCCGGGTTTGGCAGGCAAGCTATGGTGGCGCGCGCGCAGTGATCATCAAGGCTTCCGATAACGATCGTACCAACTACACGGTCCTGGACGTCAACGA
>JBKEAX010000572.1:0-2113 GCA_047972825.1 Hyphomicrobiaceae bacterium
GCCTGTATTCTGGCAAAGGGCAGATGCAAGAGTCTTAATAAGGCGTTCGTTCCACTGCGGTCGTCCGGCGGCTCTGAATTCAAGCGCGCTCTCAGCCAACTGCTTCCCGCCTGAAGAAGCCGCAACCGCAGAGCCTCTGGGCCAACCGGGGCAAGAACAAAAAATTAACGATTGGCCTGCCATAATTCAACTAACGAGCAAATTTAAGCATGTTCAGCTGAAAAGCGGTGAGGTTCAGCTGAACGTGCCCATGTCAAAAGCATGAAACCCGTTTGAGTCTCCATGCAGATGAACGGTCGCTCAAGGCCTTTAGCGGACGCCCAGGACAGCGCATCTCATGCATGTGTCGAACCTGGAAAATCCGGCGAAGTGAGTGGTATCGCGTATGGAACATTGGCAGAAAAAAGCACTATTTACTTTGCTAATCGTCACACTTTCATGCGTTGTGGGCATCGACGGTGCCCTGGCTGAAAGCCCACCTTACATTCCATTCCCTTCTCCCCCATCTGGCGGTGGCGCTCCGCTACCGTTGTTAGGTGGCACACTTGTGGGTCAGGCAGTCGTCGGCGCAGGTGGCGCATTCCTTTTGTGGCGACGTCGGCGTCGCAATGCAAAAAAGCACTGATCCGTTTTCCATAGGCAAAAAGGGCTGCAACAGACTTGGCACCGTTGCACCCTTTAACAGCCCTCCGCTCCTGAAGCTGGTTGCGCCCATCAGGTTCAACACGCAGCAGATCCGCAACCACCGTCCGCCCCCCCCCACGGATATTACTGCCGGGCGCACACGGATTTAACGTTCCTGGTCAGTTGGAATAAGAAACATGAAGGCCGTGGCGGCCATGGCGGCGATTGCCACGACGACAACGAGCCATATTCCCGCACCCTGACCAAAATAGGCTGTCACTGCCACTGAGCTCCACGCCATCGTCAATGCGGCAATCTTGATGGGCAGCCGAATTGCGCGTCGTCGTTCAAACCGGTGCGCCTCCGCAAGGCCATGCCGCAAAATTGGGATGCGATCCAAGACGCGATACAAGCGTTCACTCGACTTGGCGAACGCCCATAGTGCCACGAGCACAAACGGTGTTGTAGGCAATCCCGGCAGCACAGCGCCGGCAATCGCCAATATCGTGGCGATCACACCCACAAAGACCAGCCACACCCTCAACAAGGCTGCATCCCGTTGCTGGAATGCCCCGATTGCATCAAGTAGGAGCCCTTGTTGACTTTGGTCAATATACCATACTCCCATAGTAAGGTATTCTGGTGCGCGTTGAGCTGAAGTCTGGTGTCTCCAGCATGACAAAACATGCTCAAACCAAAAATATAGAGCCAATTTGCAAATCTATGAAACGTGATTGGTCACTAATGCATGACGCTCAAAGGCGTGCAGCGGCATTGCGATAACGACACGCATAAATTCAAGGGCTTAGGGTTCGAACCCTATAGCGTGAGGAGCGAATCTCAAAACTCGCGGCACGCTTTAAGAAAGCTGCAACTGGCCGCACGCCACCTTTGTAACTGGCAAAGAACAAAAGATGCAGAGTGTTGGTACCAAAGAACTCAGCAAGATGCGCGATGCAGGGTTTTTCGCCGCCATCGACACATCATGTGCTGACAGCGCATCACGAGGCTTATCGGTCGTATCGTTGCGAGCCGGCCAAATGCTATTCCTTGAAAGCGAAATGGCCTCAGCATTCTATTTCGTGCTCAACGGGTGGATCGCCCTGTTCCGCGAACAAGAATCAGGTACGCGTGCTGCAATTCATTTGCTCGGCCCAAACGAGTCGTTTGGAGAAGCCCTCCTTCAGGAGGGGAGCAGGTACCCTGTAAGCGCCGAAGCTGCAACCTGTGTGGATCTGGTGCGGATCGATTGCCGCAAGTTTCGGGAGCAGGTTCTGGCTGAACCTCAGCTCGCACTCGCCATCGTCGAAGCAACGTTTGTCAAGAACAAGCGCCTCGTCGATCGGATATTACAAGACCAGACATGGTCACCCCAACGGCGGATTGCTGCTTTTCTCTGTCGTTTCTGCACTGAAACCAGCGGATGCTGCAAATTTGCTCTGCCCGTGGAACAACGCTTCATCGCAGCACGGCTTTCCATGAGCCCATC
>JBKEAX010000216.1:0-3738 GCA_047972825.1 Hyphomicrobiaceae bacterium
TTTGTCGCCAAGCAGGCTATCGACGATGCCCTGCGCCGGCGATGCCGCTTGGGCAATCTGGAAGCCACCTTGCGTGCTGGAGTTCGCAGGGCCTGCAGAAGTGCCTGCAGCCGCCGGCCACGCCACAATCAAAGAAGCGAGAAAAAGTAGCAGCGAGCGATGCGAAAGAGACATAAATCCTCAATCCTCGAATTCGGTCTTGGTGCGTACCTGTGCGCAAACCAGCAAAAGTCTCATGCCGGATTTGGCAAACCAATGCGCTGGAAAAGCAAATTCAGCCAGAAAGTGTCAGCAACTATCTTTCAGGCTGCGAATGCTCAGGGGCCAGACCCGCCCCACGATTGAGGCCTGCTCCCTGGAACTCAGCAGGTCACTCTGTCTGACCTGACGTGCCGAACGCCCGTTGTGGGCGCGAAAAAACGGGTTGCGGAGCCTCCACAACTTCTCCGGCAGTTCGCCCGCGGCGAGGCTTGATGTTGGTCTCGATTACCACGTCGACAGGACCGCCCGTCATTATGAGATGTTCCACGTCGTCGCGCCGCACAAGAACCAGCCGTCGGCGCCCATCCACACTGGATTGCTCCACAACGTCAAGGCGACGTTCTGCCCGATTGCCGAACAAATTTGAGCCCGCTCCGCCGGTTTGCGCGGAATTCCGGAGATAAAAATACGCCGCCGCTGCCGCTCCTCCCATCAGCGCGATAATGAGGAGGTAAAATAGAATGTCCCACATGATCTGCGGTCACGGCGTACTGCCGCGCTCCCCTGTTGCGAGTTTTTCGCCGTTTTCCAGTTCCCAAGGTATGACTCATTCTGGCGCATCGGTTCACGGTTCTGCCACTGAAAACCACGCAAAATCGACATGCCGTAGAGTTTCACTCTCCATTTGCCCGGACGTATAGCGCGAAATTCATGGCATTTTAACCCTAATGATTGAAGTGTTGATGGCCGACGCGGTTGGGTACGGCCCAAGCCGGAAGGGGTCCACAAGATCATCTTTGGGTTTGTCACGTATCAGCCGAGCGGCAGCCTCCCCGGCACTGAAAAGTCCGGATTTAAATCCGTAGCGTCGTTATACCGAGTATACGTATATGTTTGAGGCTCTCAAAGCCGCCAGTCCCGCGAATCAGCTAGCTTCGCTTGCCATGAACGATGGCACCCAGCCCACAGACAGATTGGTCGCCGACGACCCGCTCGCCGCGCTGAGGAGCGGTGGCAGTTATGCGACGATTTTGATCATCCTGACCCTTGCCGCAGCGATGGTGCTTGCACTTGTGGCATCGCCATCGGGCAGCCCCTTGTATCTGACGGTGCTTGCCACCTTCGCGATGCTGGGCGTGTTCTTTGCTCTGGGCATGATCGCCGGTCATATACGCATTGGCGAGCGGTTGCCGGAAGCCGACCTGCTCAAGGCGATTGCGGATGGCGAGAGCGACGGCATTCTCATCGTCACCCGTAAAGGTGGCCGGCCAATATACGCCAATCAATCCATGGCTTCGTTTATCGGTCGTTCTGAATCCGGCGATCTAGGTCTGCTCGAAACGGCATTTTCTGGGGTCAGCGAAGCTGCCGAAGCGATGTTCCGGCTGAACCGTGCAGCAATAGCCGGAGAGGAACACGCTGAGATATTGCAGGCACCAGTCTCCGCTCACGATGCCGAGCCACGTTACTTCAAGGTCGCTGTCAAGCCCTTCACCAGCGAGGCAATGCACCGCGATCCCGGCACGCTGATTATCTGGACGTTGACTGACGTCACGGTGCAGCGCCGTGTCGAGACCGCAGACCGCGCCTCGATTGATGCACGCCTTGGCCTTTACGACACCATGCCTCTCGGCCTCATGCACGTCGATCATGAAGGCCTGATTACACACGCCAACGCTACATTGATCGATTGGATCGGATTTGCACCAGAAGCAATTGAAAAGCGCATGTTGCGCTTGAGCGATTTGGTCTCAACGGACGGAGCCGAAGTGCTGATGTCAGCAGCCCGGCGCGGTGATGCAAGCCTGTCGATCGATCTGGATGTCTTGGGAGAAGACGGCCGCTCATTGCCGATGCATCTCGTGTGCCGCACTTCCGATAGTGACGATAGTCAGCTGCATTCTAGCACAGGACAAACATCTGGCGTTGCTGGCGGTGGCCTTGTCATTGGTTGCCTGAACCGCGAGGCGGAACTGTTTGACCCGACCGCAGACAGTGCCGCCGAACTACGCCTGTCCCGCTTCTTCCAGTCTGCGCCCTTCGGCATAGCGACAGTCGCTTCCAACGGCACCATAACCAACACCAACCCGGCGTTTGCCCGCATGATTCTCGACGGCACCATTGGCGCGGGAGAAAATGTACTCGAAAAGCTGACGCCAGCAGCCGACGAGGCCACGCGCCAGCGCGTTGCTACGTCGCTTGCTGATGTACTCGCCGGCCGCGGCAACATTGCACCGGTGGAGATCAGCGTCGGCCAGAACAACGAATTCACACGGCGGGTATTCATGAGCCCCCTCGCAGGTGCCAAAGGAGCACGCGAAGCCGCTGTGCTTTATGTGCTCGATGCAACAGAGCAGAAACGCTTGGAGTCTCGCATTGCAGAGTCCAATAAGATGGAGGCGGTTGGCACGCTCGCGGGAGGCATCGCTCATGACTTCAATAATGTCCTGACCGGCATCATCGGCCATTCCGATTTTCTTCTGGAAAGCCACAAGCCTGGCGATCCGGCACACCGCGATCTGTTGACGATCAAGTCGTCGGCAAGCCGTGCCGCGGGCATGGTTGCCAAGCTGCTTGCTTTCTCTCGTCTGCAGACATTGCAAAACGAAGTGTTGCAACTTGGTGAGGTCGTCAGTGACATCACGCCATTGATGAACAAGACTATCGGCGAGAAAATCTCGCTCAAGTTGCTCACCGAGCGCGAGCTGTGGCTGGTCAAGACCGACAGATCGCAGATCGATCGGGTCATCGTCAACCTCGTGATGAACGCAAGGGATGCCATGCCGGAAGGTGGCGAGATCACCATCCGCACGCGCAATATCACCGAGCGCGAATGCCAGAAGATGGATCACTTTGGCTTATTGCACGGCGAGTATGTTGCAATCGAAGTATCCGACACCGGCACCGGTATGACACCCGAAGTCTTGAACAAGATTTTCGAGCCGTTCTTCACCACCAAAGGTGTCGGCAAGGGAACCGGCCTCGGCCTCGCCTCGGTTTACGGCATTGTCAAGCAGTCGGGTGGCTTCATATTCCCTGAAAGTGAAGTCGGTAAAGGTACAACCTTCCGCGTATTTCTTCCGCGCCATGTGCCCGACGAAGAAGATGTTGCAACGCTAAGTCAGAAGCAGGCGAAAAAGAGCAATCGCCACGGTCCTGACGTTACAGGCTCTGGGCGTGTGTTGCTGGTCGAGGATGAAGACGGCGTTAGGTCCTTTGCCGTTCGTGCATTGCGAAGCCGTGGCTTTGAAGTCATGGAGGCATCGAACGGAGCCGAAGCGCTGGATCTGATCGAAGGCAGCGAAACACTACCGGATATCGTCGTGTCCGATGTGGTGATGCCGGAAATCGATGGCCCTACACTGTTGAAATCGCTTCGTAAGATGCACCCTGATCTGAAGTTCGTCTTTATGTCAGGCTATCCAAACGACGCCTTCCGCGCTGGGCTGGATGCAGAAGAAAAGTTTGGTTTCCTGCCCAAGCCCTTCTCGCTTGCAGATCTGATCGGAAAGGTAAAGGAAGAGCTTGCCAGTGAGT
>JBKEAX010000085.1:0-4302 GCA_047972825.1 Hyphomicrobiaceae bacterium
TCCAGACATCAGGAGCGCGGTTTTGCGCTGATGATGCAAACCTCGGGTACGACTTCAAATCCGAAGCGCGTTTTCCTCACACATTCGCAGCTGATGACGACAACCGAAGGAATAATCGAGGCCTTCAGTCTGTCGCCGTCAGATGTTTGTCTGAACCCCATGCCGTTCCAGCACCTGCACGGGCTTGTCACCGCAGGCTTGTCCACTCTCCTGGGTGGTGGATCGATGGTTTGCCTGGACAGTTTCTCGCCAGTAGAATTCATGACCGCGTACGAGCGCTTCAGCCCGACTTGGCTCACCGGATCGCCGGCGATGCATATTGCGCTGCTCGATCACTTTGTTCGCCATCCTGACAGTGTGCCAGTTCGTGGGCTGCGCTTTCTGCGTTCTTCTTCGGCTCCGTTGCCGGCAGCAATTATTGACGATCTCGAACAGATCTTTCAGGCCCCGCTCATTGAGACGTACGGTCTCACCGAGACTGCCAGTATGATCACAACCAATCCTTTGCCTCCCGGCAACCGAAAAACTGGGTCTGTTGGCGTCGCCTGTTCAGGGGCGGAGATTGCTATCCTGGTAGATAGCGTTGAGAAAATAGACACTGGGGTTGGTGAGGTTTTGGTTCGCGGCCCAAGCGTCATTTTGCATTATGGCGAGCAGCCGCACATGGATGCAGAGAACTTTTACGGCGACTGGCTACGAACCGGCGACCTCGGCTATATCGATGCAGACGGCTACCTTTTCATAACTGGGCGCGCAAAGGAACTTATCAAGCGCGGTGGGATCTCTGTCCATCCCGGAGAAATTGACAATGCGCTGATGGCTATGCCCGAAGTGAGCGATGCGGCGAGTTTCTCCGTTCCACACCCCTCGCTTGGAGAGGATGTGGTCAGCCTTGTCGTCGTGGCTCCCGGCACAGACGCGGACGCCCTCCGAGCAAGGCTGTTTGAGCACATGAGCAGCTACAAGATTCCCAGTGCTGTCATTCCAATCGATAGCATTCCGAAAAGCGAGACGGGAAAAATCGTGCGTCGCACATTGTCCGTGCAGATGGCCGGCCTTCTTGCGACAGCTGGATTGCCGGCCGATGACCCATTCGAAGCTCGTCTGCTGGACGCTTGGCGCGCGGAACTGGGGCGCGACGATATTGGCATTACCGATAATCTTTTTCTACACGGTGCCGACCCGATGAAGGCTTCTGAATTCCAGAAGAAGCATCCCCAATTCACTCCGCCAAGTATACGCAACTTCTGGTTTGCTCATCCCACAGTACGCAGTCAGATCCAGAAGCTTCGCGCGCTTGATCAACTTGATCAAATGGATGAAGTGCTGTGACCCTTGAAGAACCGAAGACAGTCATTTCTGATCGCCGAGGCCACATACTTGTGGTTACCATGAACCGTCCCGAGCGTCTGAATGCGCTGCGGAGTGAAGAGCATTTTGCACTGGACCGGATCTGGAATGAATTCGAAGCAGATTCTTCCCTGCGGGTGGCAATCCTCACCGGAGCTGGCGAGCGGGCCTTCTGCGCTGGAAACGATTTGAAGTTTCAGGCGGAAGGCGGAAGGCTCGATCGTCCAGACACCGGTTTTGGCGGCCTCTCTGTGCGCTTGGCGCGAACCAAACCTGTCATTGCAGCCATCAATGGAATAGCGGTTGGAGGCGGCGCCGAGATCGTACTAGCCTGTGATATTGCCGTGGCGACAACGACCGCCCGCCTGGGTTTTCCGGAGGTGAATGTCGGGCTTGTTGCGGCCCATGCCACCCATCGATTGATCCGCTCGGTGGCGATGAAAGATGCTCTCGGCCTTCTTCTGACGGGGCGCCTGGTCGGCGCAACTGAAGCCATGAGAATTGGATTGGTGAATGAGGTCACGGCAGCGGACAACGTGCTTGATGCGGCGATGGTATGGGCTGAGGCAATAGCTGCCGCATCGCCGAATTCAGTGCGCGTGACTCTGGACATCATCCGAGCATCGGCTGCGGCAGGTAGCATTGATAAAGCGATCGCATCGCAGGGCCGCGCTCTTCAGGCGCTTCCCCAGCACCCTGATTTCCACGAGGGTCCAATGGCCTTCCGCGAAGGACGTCCCCCCGTCTGGAAGGACTGACCCAGACCCATGCTGACAGACTGTAGGGGCCGGACCTATAGTATCTTAGCCGCGACATCCGCCTCAGCATTCTGGCAGGTTCACCGCCAGCCCGCCTTGGCTGGTTTCCTTGTATTTCGAGTTCATCTCAATGCCGGTTTGGCGCATGGCCTCGATGCAATTATCGAGCGGCATGACGTGACGACCATCGCCATGCAACGCAAGTGAGGCTGCGCTCACCGCCTTGATTGCACCGAAGGCATTGCGTTCAATACACGGCACTTGTACCAACCCGCGTATCGGGTCGCATGTCATGCCAAGGTGATGCTCAAGAGCGATCTCTGCTGCGTTTTCAATCTGCTCATTGGTCCCGCCCAGCACCGCGCACAGGCCCGCTGCGGCCATGGCAGCGGCCGAGCCGACTTCTCCCTGGCAGCCGACTTCCGCACCTGAAATTGACGCCCTTTGCTTGATGATGCTGCCGACAGTTCCCGCAACCAGAATAAAGTCATGTAGGGCGAACGGTGTTGTGGCGCCCTCGTCCAGATGTTCCCGGTAGTAGCGCAGCACTGCAGGAACGACCCCTGCGGCTCCATTGGTTGGCGCCGTCACGATTTGATTGCCCGCAGCGTTTTCTTCATTCACAGCCATGGCGTAGGCACTTATCCAGTCATTGGCAGAATGAGGCCGGTGCGTATTGAGAGAGCGATCATTCAGGAGCCGCTCATGGATCTTGCATGCGCGTCGCTCTACCTTGAGGCTGCCGGGAAGCGCGCCTTTCGTCCGCAGTCCTCGATCGACACATTGATCCATCGTATTCAGCAACCTGGAAAGCCGCGCGTCTAACGTCTCCCGGTCGTTGAAACACAACTCATTCCGTCGGGTGATTTCAGCGATGCTGAGCTTCTCTCGCTGACCGACAGCAAGCAGGTCAGCCATTGAGCTGAACGGATACGTTACTGGTGTCTCTTCATCTGGCGCTTGTTTTGCTGTGCACTCAGACATTTCGCTTTCGGTCACAACGAAACCACCGCCAATCGAGCAGTAAATTTCGGTTGCGAGCACCGAGCCATCCGCGGCACGGAGTTCGAAACTCAATGTGTTTGGGTGCGCCAGCCCCTGTGCATCGAAATCAAGTTGAATATCTGTTGCAGGGTCGAAGGCCAGCCTATCTAGCCCGGGAACTGTAACGGTCTTGTGTTTTTCCAGAGCTGAGATTTCACGATCGACCTCATCCGGATTTACAGTATCTGGTTCGAAACCGAGCAACCCAAGGCAAACGGCTCGGTCTGTGCAGTGACCTGGACCTGTAAACGCCAGGGAGCCAAATAGCCGGCAGACGATCTGTGCAGCACCCTCCAATTGAGAGCCTGGTATTTGTGCCCTTTCTTCCAGCAGTCTTCTGAAGCTTACAGCCGCTGACATTGGGCCCATGGTATGAGAGCTGGAAGGCCCGATGCCAATTTTGAAGATCTGGAAAACGCTGTGAAACATGCGGCGAAGCCCTTTGCGGTTGGATCCACCTCATTCGCGAGGGAAAGGCGCCTGCCCGCTCCATTCGCGCCTTCAAGAATCCCGATGCATGTCGCGCAAAACAGTGGCGCGCTGTTACGCGACATGCGTAAAGTCAAAGACCCTTTGTCTACGCGAGCCAACGCGTGACGAGGAGCCTGAAAAACCGCTGCCTTCTCTAGCGATAGACGTAGATCGGGCTGGTCCATGCCCGGGTTCCGTCTTCCGTCGTTACTCTCAGGAAGATCGGATTATCTCCATCAGAACCTAGCTCTACAATTTCGTCGAATTCAAAGCCGCGGTGTGTGTTCTCTTCAGGCAGCCTGAAGATATGCAGGCCGCGCTGCAGCTCACCGGAGGCATCGTAGTATGTGCCTTCTGAGTCAAGTCCTGCAATTGGCAGCTCGCACGAAACCAGCGGCGTCTTTATGGACAAGCTGCCTTCCGTGCCCTTTTCAAGCCAGGCATCGAAGCCTGAGAAGTTGCCCGTTGTCAAAGACTTCCACTCAAGCGTCGTGGCTGAAGTCTGTTCTAGGGTTTTGTCACGATTGAGGAAGTTGACCGGCAAAGCCTTCTTGATCGAATTTCCGCTGAAAGCAGCCGAGCCATCCCAGATGACTTCGCGGAACCGGCCTCTGTATTCAGCTCCTTCCCAAATCACACGTATGCGCGCACCCAGATCGTTGTCGGTATAAGGCCTCAG
>JBKEAX010000130.1:0-15776 GCA_047972825.1 Hyphomicrobiaceae bacterium
CCCGAACCATCCGCAATCTGGTGCCTGCATGAGGTGCCATCGGCGATAATCAGCGCCTTTTCAGGTGCATTGCGGACGGCGGGAAGCAATGACAGTTCTCCCATCGCGCGAGACACTTCAACGGTTTCGGCCTGATAGCCGAAAGCGCCAGCCATGCCGCAGCAGCTTGACTCGACCACTTGCACATCAAGTCCCGGCACGAGGTTCAGCGTCGTTTCAATCGCTCCCATTACTCCGAAGGATTTTTGATGACAATGGCCGTGCAACATTGCTTTGTCTGCTATGCTTGCAAGTGGCAACTCCAGTCTGCCATCCTGGGCATCACGGGAGAGAAACTCTTCAAGAAGGAAGGTTTGTTGCGACACCAGTTCGGCGGCGTGGCCAAGGCCCAAACGCAGCGCCTCGTCACGGAAGGTCAACAGGCAGATTGGCTCCAGGCCATTGATGGTTACTCAGAGCCGTGCAAAATGCTCAAGAACCGCCAGCGACCGTTGAAGTTCTTCCTGGGCCTTTGCAACCAGCCCCGCCGACAGGAACGTTCGGCCACAGCACAACGGTCGGTCCGAACCGTCCCCCGGTTGTGCCAGATGCACGTGATAGCCTGCCGCTCCAAGTACCAGCATCGCATCGTCGATAATCTCGCGATCAAAATAGCGATTGAACGTGTCAGCCCAAACCACAACTTCGGGGCCATTGGCATCGGTTGTCGCCATGTCCGAGGCAGAAAAAACATCGCTGCGCCAACGCGGAAGAGTGCGACTGGCAGAGATCCCAAGCATCTTTTCCGTAATCCATTTGGCGCCGGGCACTGTGTCACGTGCGTTGAATAGCCAGGGCATGCGCCGCGCCAATGGCGCATAGCGCGGCAGATAGGCAACGAGACGGTCACGCAAGGAGATGCCGCGCCGCGCCGCTCGGGCTGCCTTTACCTCAATATTGAAACGCGCCATGTCGACGCCGGTTGGGCACTCGCGCCGGCATGCCTTGCACGACACGCAAAGCTTCATGGCTTCCGCCAACGGCTCGCTTTCCAGTGCATCCGCACCAAGTTGTCCCGAGAGGGCAAGGCGCAGTGTATTGGCTCGTCCGCGGGTCACATCGCGTTCATTGCGTGTGACGCGGTAGGACGGGCACATGGCGCCCGCCTGGAGTTTCCTGCACGCGCCGTTGTTGTTGCACATCTCCGCGGCACCAACGATACCGCCTGGGGCGCCTGGGTAGTCAGACCAATCCAGTACCGGCTTGAAGTTTGCTGGGGCATATCCCGGGTGAAGACGGAACAGCTCGCGGGTATCGAACTTGGGTGAGCGCACGATCTTGCCAGGGTTGAGAAGTTTCCTGGGATCGAAAGCGTCCTTGATTTCTTCGAAGGTTCGCGCCAAGCGCGGACCAAACATCTGTTCGTGAAACTCCGATCTCACCAGACCATCGCCATGCTCACCCGAATGCGACCCCTTGTAGGCTCGAACCATCTCGAAGGCTTCTTCGGCGATGGCGCGCATCGCCTTTACATCCTTGTCGAGACGCAGGTTGAGAACCGGACGCACATGAAGGCAACCGACGGATGCATGCGCGTACCACGTCCCCCGCGTTCCGTGGCGCTCGAATACATCCGTCAAACGTGATGTATATTCGGCGAGGTGCTCCAAGGGAACGGCGCAATCCTCGACGAACGAGACAGGTTTTCGCGCATCGCGCATGGACATCATGATGTTGAGGCCGGACGTGCGAAGATCGGTCAAGGCTTGCTGCAGGCTGGGATCGAAAACCTCGACAACGCCGCCATAGCTTTCGCCGTTCTTGTCCCAGGCAAAACCCAGATCAGCCATGAGATCTGCAAGCTGCTTCAGACGGATTGCATTTTCGGCTTCGTCTTCGGCAAATTCGACCAGTAACAGGGCGGCGGGTTCACCGCGAACTGCCGCACGCAGCGTTGGCTCAAAAATACTGATCTTGCGAGCCAAGCCGATCATGGTGTCGTCAACCAGTTCAACCGCGATTGGCTTCAACTTGACGATATGCTGGGCAGCATCCATGGCGCGAAAGAAAGAGCCGAAGTGGCACACGCCCACGCCGCGCCGTCCCATGACGGGCCACAGCTTCAACTCGATCGCTGTCGTGAAGGCCAGAGTACCTTCTGAGCCAATGAGCAAATGCGCAAGATTGACTGGAGAGGACGGCCCTGCCGGCGCCACGAGAGCATCGACGTTGTAACCGCCAACGCGGCGTTGCACTTTTGGAACGCGCGCTGCCACTTCATCAGCCTCACGGCGGCCGATGTCCACAAGCTGCTGGAATTGGGATTTGAGTGGGTGGCTCTTGGGCAGGTCTGAAAGATCGGAGCGAACTTCTCCAAAGTGGGCTTGTCGACCGTCGGCAAGCATGGCCTCCATGGCAATGACGTTATCGCGCGTTGTTCCGTAGCGCAGCGAACGTCCACCGCATGAATTGTTGCCTGTCATGCCGCCAAGGGTTGCGCGTGAGCCGGTTGACACATCGACGGGGAACCACAAGCCGTGCGGCTTCAACTGGCGGTTCAGTTCTTCAAGCACAATTCCTGGTTCAACGGTGCAGCGGCGCCCTGGCACATCCAGATCAATGATCTTGTTGAGGTGTTTGGAGCAATCCACAATCAGGCCAGAATTGATTGTCTGTCCGCATTGGGAGGTGCCACCGCCCCGGGCCGTTACAGGAACATTTTCATCAATTGCAATTTGAACTGCATTGCGCGCCTGTTCCATGGAACGCGGCACAACAACCCCTCGCGGCATCATCTGGTAATGAGATGCATCCGTTGCATAGCGGCCCCGCGAAAAGAGGTCGAACAAGACTTCGCCAGTTTCCGCATCCTGCAGGCGTTTTTCCAATCCCGACATCGCCAAGATGGCCTTCCTTCCCAAACGTGTTATTTTTGTTCAGAGCCGATCCAATGCCAATCTTTATCGCCGCGCTTCAACACGCCCTGAAAATAGACAGGCCCGGTTCCTTATCTCAAAGATCTGATCGTCGTCCAAGCGGTGGTGAGGCAACAATAATACGCACCAAAGCGAAATTCAGAGTACGAAAATACGCATCCGCGCAGAGTACGCTTTGTCTGCGTTCAATTGTTTGATTGTTTTTCCATACAGTGTGGCGGGAACGAAGTCAGCCGAATGTCTGGGTGCCGCAATATGGCGACTACGGCGCGGCCTGGCGCTCTAGGTGCTCGGTCCCTACATAGCGTTCATGTTTCATGGATCCATGAATACGATCTAGCGCCTTGTTTCTTGCTGTGTTTTCACGGCTCTATCGCTGTACACTTCAGCTGAATATGCTCTTTCGTTTGAAGCATGTTCTTCACGCTGAACCGCTGCACACTTCAGCTGAATATGCTCTGAAATCATCGATCATGCCCGTTCGATGTGGGTATCCATGACGCGCTTGCGGCCGGCTTTATCGAAGTCGATGGTCAGCTTGTTGCCATCCACGGCGGCGATTTCGCCGTAGCCGAACTTCAGGTGGAAAATGCGGTCGCCAACACAAAAGCGTGGTTCGGCGGTTGATGTAGCGACCAGTTCGCCCTCGATAATTTTTGGGGCGCGTGCACGGTGGGCTTTTGCATCTTTGTTCCAATCCGCCGCTGTGCGCTTCTTGGCGCGTTGCCAGCCGGGCGTATCGTAGGTCGCGCCAAAACCGCCAGCCCCGGCGCCCTGGGATGCAAAATTTCTTTCAAACCGGCTGGTGGCGGCGAAGGGGTTGGCATAGGCTCCCCCCAAATTCTGGTAGGCCCCTGAAAACGGGCCTTTGCGTTCAATGACTTCGACATGGGCTTCTGGCAGCTCGTCAACGAAGCGGGAGGGAATGGCTGATTGATAAAGGCCGCGCGCTCTGCGGTTCTGGGCAAACGAGATGCGCGCGCTTTTCTTGGCGCGCGTAATGCCGACGTAGGCAAGGCGGCGTTCTTCTTCGAGACCGGCCAGACCGTTCTCATCAAGTGAGCGTTGGGAGGGGAACAAACCCTCTTCCCAGCCGGGCAGGAAAACGGTGTCGAATTCCAGTCCCTTGGCCGCATGCAGCGTCATCAAGGAGACGCGTTCGATGTCGTCGGACTGGTCAACGTCCATAACCAGACTGATGTGTTCCAGGAAACCTTCCAGCGTGTCGAACTCGTCCATCGAGCGCACGAGTTCCTTCAGGTTTTCCAGGCGTGTTTGTGCCGCCGGGCTCTTGTCGGCCTGCCACATGCCCGTGTAGCCGGATTCATCCAGAATGAGTTCGGCAAGTTCGGTGTGGCGCATGTCACCAACAAGGCCACGCCAGCGTTCGAAGTTGCGCAGGAGTTCAGCGAGCGACTTCCTGGCCTTGCCTGTGAGTTCCTCGGTTTCGACCATGTCAGCGGCCGCCTGAAACAAAGAAATGCGCTGGGCGCGAGCATACGCGATAACGCGCTTGACTGACGTGTCGCCGATGCCGCGTTTGGGTACATTGATGATGCGTTCAAATTTCAGGTCGTTGGCGTGGTTCAGCGTGGTGTCGAGATAGGCAATGGCATCTCGGATTTCCTGGCGCTCGTAGAATTTCGGCCCGCCGATGACCTGGTAGGGAAGGCCGATGGTGATGAACCTGTCTTCAAGTGAACGCATCTGGAATGAGGCCCGAACCAGAATGGCGATCTCAGTGAGCGCGTGGTGCTGGCGCTGCAACTGTTCAATGTCTTCACCAATGACGCGGGCTTCTTCTTCGTCGTCCCACACGCCGGTAACGGTAACTTTTTCGCCATCGCTGCCTTCGGTGAATAGTGTCTTGCCGAGGCGGCCGGCATTATGAGCGATGACGCCGGAAGCGGCGGCGAGAATGTGGCTCGTGGAACGGTAGTTTCGTTCCAGTCGAATGACGACGGCGCCGGGAAAATCCGTTTCAAAGCGCAGGATGTTGTCAACTTCCGCCCCGCGCCATCCATAGATTGACTGGTCATCGTCACCAACGCAGCAGATGTTGGGAGAACCTTGCGCGAGCAGGCGCAGCCACATGTACTGCACCGTGTTGGTATCCTGGTACTCGTCCACCAGGATGTAGCGAAAGCGCTTCTGATAGGTGGCAAGAACGTCGGGGTAGGTGCGAAACAGGCGCAGGCTTTCAAGCAGCAGGTCGCCGAAGTCGCAGGCGTTCAGTTCCTTCAAGCGACTTTGATAATCGGCGTAGAGTTTGGCGCCCATGCCACCTGCAAATGACTGGGCCTCGCTGGGTGAGACCTTATCTGGTGTCAGTCCGCGGTTCTTCCAGCCGTCGATGAGGCCGGCAAGCTGGCGGGCCGGCCAACGGTCCTTGTCCAAACCTGCAGCGTCGATAACCTGCTTGATGAGACGTAGCTGGTCATCGGTGTCCAGAATGGTGAAACCGTTTTTCAGGTCTACCAGCTCGGCATGGCGCCGCAGGATTTTAACGCCGATGGAGTGGAACGTGCCAAGCCACGGCATGCCCTCCACCGTGCCGCCGACGAGTTGGCCAACGCGCTCCTTCATTTCGCGCGCGGCCTTATTGGTGAAGGTGACAGCGAGCACTTGTGATGGCCAGGCACGGCCGGTGGCGAAAATGTGTGCGATGCGCGTGGTTAGCACGCGCGTCTTGCCCGTGCCCGCACCCGCCAGCACAAGAACCGGGCCGTCGAGTGCTTCAACGGCGGCACGCTGTTCCGGATTGAGGCCGTCCAGGTATGGCGGCACCGGTGGCCCGCCAGCGGCTTGCAGCGCACGCGCAGAGATGGACAGTTTCGGCGGCGGCCCTTCCGGCACCGGGTCATGCGCGGGATCAGCGCGCGGCGGCAAAGGTGGCGGTGGCGACGATGCAAGCGCCAACCGTTCGCGCGGTGGTGTGGTGCCCGTGCCTGGTGCGCTGCCTGTGCCATTGTCTTTGCCTTTGGCACGCGGCTTCGCTGCCGCCTTCCTGGCCGGGGCTTCCGGCAGGTCGAATGGCAGGTCGTCAAACAGCGAGGTGGCGCTGTCGTCGGGTTCAGAGCGTTTTCGATTCGTGGCCATTATGGGCGGACTATAGCACCCCTGGCGAGGCGGGAAGGGGGCGTGCGCGAAGGTCCACAGGGACGTTGTTCGTGGTCATGGCCTGCTTAGGTCCGGACCCTAGCCGATTTTCGCGCCCTGAGCAGTCCGGAGAGCGCAAACGCAGTACCAATACCAATGAAAATCAAAGACATGGCCCACTTCTCATAAAACGTGTCGATGACCATTGATGAGGGGGTATCTGGATCGTAGAGCACCTGTACATGCTTGCCGACCTCGTAGGTGGTGGGGTCCGCCGCCCAGGTGGCATAGCCTGTATAGGTTTTCCCAGCGACGTCGTAGTTGATTTTAGCTCTGTATTGTATTTTGCCGCCACGGGCACTGGTTTCGACCAATTCGGCGACGGTTCCCTTGCTTGTCGCTGCGCCCAGGATGAAGACGCCATTCCACACCAGTAATACAAGTCCGATGACGAGAAAGATCGGGCTAATACGGAGAAGCCCGATGGCGAGGCCGTCTGCGCGGCCAACACGCACCTCGGTGCCGTTATTCTGCGTCATCTGTGTTCCTCGACATGGGCATCGATCAGCGCCTTGTTAAAGGCATTCAAGGCGTGCATGCGGTCCACCCAGCCAATGATCAACGACTGGTCTCTTTCCGAAACCACGGCAACACGCGTTTTACCCGAACGGTCGAACGTCCGGAGCGCGCGTTCAAGCGTGTCTGAGGGTAGCAACCAGGGGGCATCGCTGTCAGCGGGCAAATGCTTGTCTTCTTCATCGTCCTCGCGCTCACTCATGAAGCTCGCAACCGTAAGGCGGCGCATGATGGACTTGTGAGGACCCTCTTGTAGAAACAGGCCACGTTTGGCGAGTTGCCAGTCAAAAAAGCTCTGCCCCAGCAGTGCCTGATTAAGCCCTACCGCGATTGAGACGGTAAGCAAAAGAGCCAGGGAGAGTTCATAACCGCTCGTCAGTTCGACACAAATCAGAATCGTCGAGATCGGAGCGCCCAGCACGCAGGCAGCAACTGCTCCCATGCCGAGTATTGCATAAAGCCCGTGACTTGCACCGACTTCAGGAAACGCCCCCGTTGCGATGACACCGAATGCAGCACCCGTCAGCGCCCCCAGATAAAGTGACGGCGAGAATATGCCGCCTGCAAACCGCACCGCCATGGTGATTGCTGTCGCCACGGTTTTGGCGACGATCAACGCCAGCAACAACCAAAGCGGGAGGCTCATGTACAGCGCACGGTCGGTCGTTTCGTAGCCAACCCCAAGCACTTCGGGAAAGACCATGGCAATGGCTCCCACGGCCAATCCACCAAGCCCGGTCCTGAGCCACAGTGGGCATTCGAAGTGCCACACGATTCGCTCTGATGCCATGATGGCAAATTGGAACAGGATCGCGACCACAGCGCATGTGACACCCAGAAGGGCGAAGGCGGGAACCTCCAGATATGAAGTGATCTGATAGCCTGGAATTGTGAACGCAGGAAAGTTACCCAGGTGTAGCCGCGTGATAACACCACCTGTGACAGAAGCGATGACGATTGGAACGAAGGCGCGCATGGCGTAGTGGCGCAGAATGACTTCATGGGCAAACAGCACACCTGCAATCGGTGCATTGAATGAGGCAGCCACAGCAGCGGCCACTCCCGATGCCAACAATGCGCGCCGGTTGGCGGCTGTAAGCTGGAAGCGGTGTTCGAGCCAGGAAGCAAGTGTGGCACCCAGGTGGACGACGGGCCCTTCGCGACCGGCACTGGCGCCCACACCCAGTGACATGGCGGCAAGAAGCGCGCTCAATAGCCCGGTTTTTGGGTCGATCCTGCAATCGCGCAGCGATCGCGATTCGATGACGTCAGCGACAGCATGAGCGCGCTGACCTGGGACGAAATGCTGGATAATATATCCAACGATCAGCCCGCCAATGGCAGGTGCCAACAAGACCGCCCACCAAGGGACTTCCGCCGCGGCTGAAGCAACCCGTTCAGACGTGGTCATCAACCAAGGCAGTTGGAACAAGCCGATAAGTTTTCGAAACCCGAGTGCCACATAGCCGACTGTGATGCCGATCACGAGGCCGAGCAGCCATATCAGTGGCTGCCGATCGCCAAGAAAATCGCCGAAGTTATGTTGAAACCGCTCAAGGATCGCATTTTGCAGGCTTTCGCGGGTAATAGCGGCAACACGTCGCCCGCGTCGCCGGGTCGTGGATTGCCCGGAGGCTGACGTATTGGGGGGCGTGTGCGGGTGATTGCCGGTGCTCGTGTGTGTTTCGTCGGATTCTTGCATTTTCATTGAGCACTATGGGCTGGACGAGAAGACAAATAAAGGTGACGCAACCCCGCGTAGGCAGTGGGTTGATCAGAACAAGCGCAAGTTGGGCTTTTTTGACATTCTATACAACCGATTTGCTTGACGCCCAGTTACGCGACTGCGCCATAGGGCAGGGATTTTTCCTTAGGGTCCGGCCCCTAAATTACACTGAACCGGCTATCGTTCTTGTTGTTCCGCAGTAGTATTGATCTAGCGATGATATGATACACAGCTAACCTATGGCATGTTCGCCTGATTCTCAGGGCATGCTTCTGGCGTTTGCCATTCTTGCCAACCCGGAGGCTGGGTTGAAGTGAGGTTTCGTAGTATGACGGTGGCCAGCGACGCGGAGGGGGCGCGGTGAATACCGTATTGATGTGGGGTGCGACACTGCTGGCGGCAGTTCTGGCAGCGTTGTTTGCCGTGCCTTATTTTGTCGATTGGAACAGTTACCGTGGCGTGTTTGAAGAAGAGGCGTCGCGCATTCTCGGTCGCGATGTCCGCGTCGGTGGGACCATAAATGTTCGCCTTCTGCCGACCCCCTACATGAGGTTTGAAAAGCTCCGGATTGCCGACACCCGGCTTGGTGCGTCGCAACCGCTCTTTCGTGCCGATACATTCACCATCTGGCTTTCAGTCCCGCCATTGCTGAAGGGCAATCTTGAGGCGTCCAGGGTTGCGCTCGATAAGCCCACCATCGCACTGGCGGTGGACAAGAGCGGGACTGGCAATTGGACGACACTGGGCATAAGGCCCGGGACGCTGCCATTCATACCTCAAAAGGTCGCCTTGCAGGCGGTCGGTATTGCCGACGGTTCCGTCGTCTTGACGCATCCGCGTACTGGTGAGGTTGCACGTGTGACTGGGGTCGGCGGGGAATTTTCGGCCGAGGCGCTTCACGGCCCCTTCAAGTTTTCCGGCGAAATGAACCTGGCCGGTACGGTGCGTGACGTGCGCATTGCCACGTCTGAGGTCGATGCGGAAAGTACACTGCGCTTCAAGGTTGCGGCCCGCCCCAAAGATGGTTCCGGTATCGGTTCAGTATATGAGATTGCCGGGCAGGTTTCAGGTCTGTCATCGAAACCGGAAGTTTCAGGAACTCTAACTGCGACCTTGCCCTTACCTGAACTGCCAAGTTCCTCGGACGGTGCTGGTGTCGGTGCCGGTGCAGCGCCTGCAAATGTTGGCGCAGGAAAGCCGGGCTTGGGTCGTGCAATGTCGGTTTTTGCAGACGTGAAGGGGCAACTCCGCGCGACAGCCGACGCCGTTGCATTGACGGGCATGTCGGCTAGCATCGAAAACGTCGGGCAGCCGCAACTTCTCACCGGAGAGGTTTCGCTGGACTGGGGACAGCTCAGACGGCTGGATTTCAGTTTCTCGTCACGCTGGCTCGATTTTGATCGTCTGGCTGGCGCCAAGGGGCGTGCTTCGCCCGTTGGCACGATGGCAGCTCTTATCAATGGACTGACCAATGTGCTGCCAGCGCAGTCAGCAACGCGAGGTGAGATTGCCGTTGACCAGCTGACGCTTGGTGGTTCTCCCGTTGCCAACCTTGGATTTGCGGTTTCACGCAGCGGCAATGGCGCATTGAGGATCGAAAGGCTGTTTGCGGCCCTGCCTGCTGGCGGTCGTATTGCCGTCGACGGTGCGCTCATACGCTCCAAAGATGCAACTGTATTCGAGGGCAATCTTACGGCGGCCGGTCCGAGCCTTTCGCGGCTCGTGGACTGGGGCTGGCCAGCTGGTCGATTGGCTGGTGAAACACCAGATAGCCCGTTCACGCTTGATGGGCGGCTGGAAACCCGTCCTGACCGGATCTCTTTTAGCGAAGCCAAAGCAACGCTGGGTGATCATGGGCTGACAGGTTCTGCCTCCCTTTCCAGGGCGGGTGAACTCGCAGTTGATGTTGCTGCCGAGACGTTTGAGAGCGACTGGCTTTGGAAGGGTGGCTTGAAACGCGACGCCGTTATGGCGTGGCTTGATAAGGTGACAGGCCGTGCAGGGCAGGCTGCCGCTGCGCAGACCGGGCGACCAGAAAGCGCGACGCCGGCATCAAATGTGTCAGACGCTAAAGAAAGCACGCAAATAAAAAGCGTGCGCTTCAAAATGCGTTGCAATGTGCTGCGTGGCCCCGATGTCGGCTTGCGCGATGTCGTCGTTGATATTGGTGCAGCCGGGAATGTGTTGCGGTTGAACAAGCTGGCGTTTCGTCAAGGCAATGCGCTGGATGTCGACATGACCGGCCATATGCAACGCCAGGAAAGCCGTCCCAAAGGGCATTTCAGCGGAACCTTGAGAGCCCGTGACACGACCGCCGTCACCATGGCGATGGACCTGTTCGGGCTTCCCGAGAATATACGGTTGAAGCAGGTCGCTGAAATGGCGCCGTTGCAGATGGCCGGCAGGGTAACTATAGGAGAACGCAATTCAACCGCGGTCGACATCAAGGCCGACGGCGCTATGCAGTCCGGTCGTATCATCATGCGCGCAAAGATCGATGGTGGTCTTTCTGAGGACTGGCGCGCTGGGCCTGCGGAAATCACGCTGTCGGGTGAGCACGTCGACGCTGAGCGCCTGCTGGGGTTGGTATTTGCGCGTCCAATGTCTCGTTCGGAAGTTGTAAGCCAGGATCGTCACCCCTTGTTTTCAGACGTGGCGCTTACCGTTGTCGGTGTTCCCGATGAGGGCATGGTTGCTGATGGCGCACTCAGCCGCGAAGGATTAACGCTGGGCTATAATGGGCGTCTGCGGTTGGATGCGAATGCAACCCCCACGCTTGACGGAACATTGGAAGTTGCAGCCGACCGCATGGGCGATCTGATGACCATTGCCGGCGTTCGAACACCTGGTGGTGGCGGTGGCAGCCCAGTGACTGGCACGGTCGGTTTGAGCTTTCAAGAAGACGGGCGGACGAAGCTAAGTCCAAGCGGTCTAACAGTGGCAGGCGCTGAAGTCAGCGGTACCATGTTGGTGGCGCGTGGTGAAGGCGGACGGCTCTCAGTTGCTGGTGACATCGCAGTTGACCAGATGGCCATTTCGGGACTGGTCGCCAATCTCGTTGCGTCCGCGCCACGACCCATGCCTGCATTGCCTAGCGACATCACCAACGCGAGTGCCAGTGGCGTGTGGACTGACCAGCCCTTTGACCCTGTCGCGTTCGACCGGTTCGAAGGGGAGGTGACAGCCACGTTTGGGCATCTCGGCCTCGCACCGGGACTGAGCCTTTCGCAGGCGCGGCTCAAGTTGGCTTTCGCGCCGGGTAATATTGAAGCCACCATATTGACGAGCGATCTTCTGGACGGGTCCCTGAACGGTCAAGTGGCCGTAACGAAAGCGGCGGCCGGTGCAAGGTTCAAGGGCGAACTCCGCGTTGAGGGCACAAAGCTGGCGGCGCTTTCCCGCGCCATTGCCAGCGGGCAGAATGCTGGCGGCGTGGCAGCTGGAACGCTTGTCTTTTCAGGGCAAGCGCTGTCTCCGCGTTCGCTCATCATAGGGGCCAGCGGCCGTGGCAAGCTTGTGCTCACGAAGGCATGGGTTGATGGACTGACACCCAAGAGCATCACGGAAACCATTGCGGCAGGTTTCGACAAACAGATTGAGATCAACCAGCAAACCCTAGAGGCTGAGGTTCTGCGTCTCTTGCCGATTGGGCGGCTGCCGTTGGGCAGTCGTGAAATCAACCTGGATATGAACAATGGCGCACTTCGCGTTGCCAAATTCGAGACGGAAACCGACAATGGGCGTGTCGGCACGCTTATCACTGTTGATCTCGCAACCTTGGAAAGCGAAACAGAGTGGCAGCTCACAGCTTCTCACAGTGTATCCACGAGTGCAGCACCTTGGCCGCCCGTATCAGTTTTCTACACCGGCAAACTGGGTGATTTCGACGGGGTAACACCGCGCATCATGCTGGGTGGATTTGAGCGCGAACTGGCGGTCAGGCGCATGGAGCATGAGGTTAACGAGCTTGAACGGTTACGAAAGCTGGATGAGGACCGTGCACACCAGGAACGTGAACGGCAAAAGGCCTTGGCTGAAACTCAACGCCTGGAGCGCAAACGTTTGGAAGAGGCAGTGCAGCAGCGCCAGCGTGAGCTGAAACAACAAGAGCAGCAGCCAAACCAGCCGGGCCAACAATTGGAGGTTCCGCTCCCATGGCCGGCTGCACCGTCGCCAGCCGGCTCCCCGCGTACTGAATCTGGTTCCGGATCAGGCCCGGTGCGTTCCAACCAAGCCTCCGATAACCCTCCGCCCGCATCCACTGCCCCATCGCGCAAACCGTCATCAGCCACGCGCCGTCGCCCGCCGAGTGTTCAGCGTCCGAGGCCAAGTGCTGCTGACACAACTTTACGCTCACTAACACCGGGGCAGTATTGAACGCCCGTTTGCAGGGTTTTGAACACAGCATGCGCTCATACGGCCTTGTTGTGCTTTGATTCCGCACATTGCCAAGAGCATGTTCAGCTGAAGTGCGCAGCGGTTCAGCGTGAAGAACATGCTTCCAGTGAAAAAGAGCATGTTCAGCTGAAGTGCGCAGCGGTAGAGCCGGTTTGCGATCCCTTGAAACGTGGATGTGCTCAGGGCGATGGCAGGTCTGCGTGCCAAATCACTGGCCGCGCGCACGTGCCTGCAGATCCGCGAGCACATATAAACGCACGGCTGTCGAAAGCCCCGTGTCATTTTCCCGCGCGTCGTCGATCTCTGCAACAAGTGCTGCAAGTGTGATCGATCGGTTGTTCGCAATTTCTTTTAAAGCTTCCCAGAACGGCGTTTCGAGCGAAATAGATGTTCTGTGGCCCTTGATTGAAAAGGAGCGCTTTAATGGTCTCATGGATGCAATATCTGGTTTTCCGGTTTGCTCGCCATATTAGGACGGGACCCGAACACAATGTCGCGGTATAGTGATTCGGGACAGCTGGCGAGTACTCGTTAACTTCAACTATGCTAGTGTCAAATGGCGGGCTTTCTATTTTCGGCTCAATGCACGAATAGCGTCCTGATAGGCTCCGTCGTTATTGAGGAGCAGTTCTGTTTCCCGCGAAAAGTTCAATGGGCGTTTCCTGGGGAACTGTAAGCCCTACAAGCCGGTTGTAGTTTTGCTTCACAGACGATGAATGGAGATTGCCATGACACCGAGCCTCAAAAACGCAACCAAGTCATCCTTCGTTATCGCAGCGGTCATCGCCGGAATTGCGCTGGTAGGTCAATCAGGCAGTGCAGACGCCGTATCACTGGCTGTAAAACGTGCCTGCAAGGCTGACTATTTCGCCCATTGCAGCCATCATGCCGTGGGTACACCGGGCGTGCGCCGGTGCATGCGTGATGCTGGGCCACAACTTTCGAAGCCGTGCGTGAATGCGCTGATCGCTGCCGGTGAAGTGTCCAAGGCAGAAGTTGCCCGCCGGGAGGCCCGCCGCTAAAGCGCGTCGCGAATTATGAGGCTCGCTCATCACGTTTTGGATCGCGTTCGCGTTTCACGGAATCGCGCACGCGATCTCTTTCCTTTTATTTCTCGCTGTGTTCTTCACGCCGAACCGCGTACACTTCGGTTGAACTCTCTAGGGTCCGGACCCTAGGTCTTTGATTTGATGCATGTCGTTATCGCAAAACCGATGCGTGCTTTTGTGCGACATGCATGAACGTATCTGGCTGCCAATCCCGATACCAACGCCGCTGCGCAGTCATTTACGCGTTGTCATTGATTGCACCGCTTGTGGCGGACGACTGAAACCGAATTGCTGTCCAGAAGATGGGCGGCAAAACATCAAATATTAACTGTTTTTGCGCTTCCACTTCACGGCCCCTTTACCTCAATTCCGTAACATATGCAGGACTTCGCGATTTCACCGGGCAACGGCGGTATCGCGACAAGTGCCTTATGAGGAGTTTGGTAATGGGCGTCGTTGACGTGAAAAAAATACCCGGCCCGTTTACGGGCTGGTCAGAATTGCCGCGAAAGACCGTCGCGATGGAGCTGGTGGAGAGATTGTATCTTCTCGGCCTGTTCGGGTATTTCCTGCACAATATGCTTGGCAATGCAGGGCTTTCCTTCGTCATCGGTTTGTTGATCTTGTCAGAAACCCTTCCGCTGCTGCTGGTATTCAGCCGGGGTCCTTCTGAAACGCTCTCGCTCAAACCGGCTGATTGGCTATTTGGGTTGGCCGGAGCCAGCGCTCCACTGCTGGCAATGAAAATCGAAGCAACGCCGCTTGCGCCCTTTGCATTCTGCCTCACTCTTATGCTGGTCGGATTTGTCATTCAGCTGAGCGGCAAGATCTTTCTCGGTCGGTCTTTTGGCGTGATCGCCGCCAACCGCGGTGTCAAGGTTAGCGGTCCTTATCGCATCGTGCGCCATCCTATCTACGCAGGTTACACACTGACGCATATCGGCTTCCTGTTGATCAATCCGGCATGGTGGAACTTTGCGCTATATTCTATCGGGCTGGGCCTGCAGATCGTGCGGATACTCAAGGAAGAGCGCGTGTTGAGCGAAGATCCTGCCTACCGCGAAATGAAAGAGCGGGTACGCTACAGGCTGCTGCCCGGCGTATTCTGATACGGCGCCATAGATCAGCATCTTGTTGGAAAAATCATAACACCCGCCTGAAATTCCAGGCGGGTGTTCTTCATGAGGCTCGTGCTGGATAGACTTCTTCAACGGCGGCCAGCATTCCCGCAGCCGCCCGACGATTGAGGCTTTCGCAATCGTTGCCCATGAGCAGTTTTTTGTGCGTTACCTTTGCTAGGTGCAGCTGTGCGTGCAGTTTTGCCCCACGCGCATTGTGTTTGTCGCTTAGCGGCGGGGCACCCAGAGGTCTACAAACGGAGCGCGCACGCGAACGCCTCGTTTTGAGCGTTCAACGCTGGTAAAAGGTGCTTCGACGTTGACCTTGCCACGGCGGGAGTGAACGTAGGTGGTTGGGGCGTCGACCTCGACATCGTCGTTGTGGCGGCGCTTCACTATGCGATGTTTGCGCCGGTTGTCGACTTGTACCGCAATCGTTTCGGTTGTTGCTGGCTGGGCAATCGTCAGCGCCGGTGCTGCAGCTGCGGCGGTGTTGGCAGATGTTGCCAAGATGACGGCAGCCAAGGTCAGAAGCGCGGGGCGCGGTGTTACGGCACTTTGTATCATGATCGTCATTCTACTCGTTTTACTGTGATTTTTATGGGTAAAGCGCATAGAGCGCCGGGCGGCAATTGTGAACCCTTCTGCTGCCCGGAGTTCTAGATCGCGTTCATGTTTCACGGCATCGCGAACGCGATCTATTTTCTTTGATTTTGAGCATGCTCTTCACGCCGAACCACATACACATCGACTGAACGTGCTCTAGAGCATCGTTCATTTAATCGTAGGCATAACCTGCAGCTTTGAAGTCGTTCCAGCATTCGGTTGGCTGGTAGAGGTCGCAGACATTGCCGATGGCGCGCCACAGGTCGTCATAGGTTCTGGCCGCGGCCTT
>JBKEAX010000142.1:0-2789 GCA_047972825.1 Hyphomicrobiaceae bacterium
ACCGCGTGATTGGCAGCGCCTTGAAGCTCATGACGCCGACGGTCATGAGCACCATGAACAGCACCAGCGCAGGCACTGGACGCCTTATGGACCAGGCGGAGATATTGAGGTTCATCACTGCGCCTCGCTGACCTTGGTGTCTGGCAGCACAGCGCGCACCCGATCCCCGTCACGCAGGAATGTTCCAGCCTTGGCCACGACCAGCTCGCCGTCTGTTAGTCCGCTGAGGATCTCTATATATTCTCCGCTGCGCAAACCGGTCGTGACCGTACGTCCCTCGACGCGGCCGCCACGAACAACAAGAACCTGTGCGGTGTTTGCCTTGTAAAGTACAGATGATGCGGGGATTGCGATATCCCGGCTCTGGCCTGTAACAACGCCGGCACGTGCAAAGGCGCCTATCCTGACGTCGGTCCGGTCTCCAATGAAGATCTTCGCTGTGCCGAGGCGCGAGGCGCGGTCCACTTCAGGTGAAACAAGGCGCACACGTGCGGCAATTTCCTTGACGCCAGCAGTTTCGACTTGCGCGGTCTGTCCTGGCTTGATGCGATGCAGGTCAGCTTCGATCACCTGGGCTTCGAGTTCAATTTCGCCATTGGCGATGATGTTGAACATTGGGGTGGCGGCGCCGGTTGCAAGAGAACCGATGCGTGCGGTTCGGCGAGAGATAATTCCCGATCGTGGTGCTTTTACTTCCGTGTTGGAAAGCTGCCAGGAAATTTCCCGGCGCCGGGCCTCGATTTCCTGCTTGTTTGCTTCAGCGAGCTTCAGTCCGTTGCGGGCAGCAACATGCCGGGCGGCAGAGGTGCGTGCTGCAGCTTCGCGCTGGTCATAAACACTCTGTGAGATATGACCGGATTTTTTCAGTGGTATCGCACGGTTGAACGCGGCCTTGGCTTCGACTTCTGCAGCTGCGGTTTCCTTTATGGTGCTGTGAGCTTGTGCAATGGTCGCCTGGGCACGGGCAAGGGCTGCGTAATTTTGTGCCAGCTGTGCATCGAGTTGTGTTCGTTCAAGAACTGCCAGGGTATCGCCGCGTTTCACGCGGTCGCCCACGTCAACCTTGATGTCAACAATTCTGATGCCTTCGACCTCAGGCGAAACCAGGATTTCCTCGCGAGGAACGATCGTGCCGGTGACGACAAGCGTTTCGATCATGGCACGCCGTTCGGCTTTGGCGACAGTTATGGCTGGGGCAGCTGTCAAGGAATCTCCGGATTGGGAGTCAGTTGATGAAACAGCCTGTTCATTCACCCGATCGGAGACAAGGGCAATCACAGCCCTGGCGTCATAGCCAAGATTATATGCGGCAATTCCCGCACCTGCCGACACTGCGACAAGGGCCAACAGGATTTTGGATCTGAGTCTCATTGGCTGGCCTCGTGTTCGCGTAGCTGGGGCAAGGTGACATCGGCCATAGCAAGCGACGTCTCCTTGGCCGGGGTGATGGGATTTAGCAATGAGCCGACGAGCGCGGTTACTGCCGGCAACAACTGGTCGGGCTTGAAGTCCGGGTCGATCGCGCGCCGCCACATCAATCCATCACCAATGAGTGCGAAGAGCCTGGCGAGCGTTGCTATGTCCAGGTCTGGCGCGATACGGCCTTCTTTGTGCAAGCGCTCAAAAAGGGTACGGAAGCTGTCGTGAACGTATCGATCAACGGAGCGGTAGATCTCACCCACCTTTTCGTTGCGCGTGGATTCGACACCCAACTCAATGCACATGAGCCGTTTGTGTGCAGGTTCCTCCACGAAGTATTGTTCGCCCAATGCGCGCAGGGCCTGAAGGACATCAGCGGCTTGGTTGATGGGTGCAAGCCGTTCCTGGAACTCTCCACGGTCCCGTTCAGCCAAGCCGGCGATCAGGTCTTCCTTGGAGGCGTAGTAGACGTAGAGCGCGCCTGGAGAGATGACTGCTTCGGTGCAAATTTCCTGCATCGTGCAGCGATGGAATCACGATCGCGCAAAACAAAGTTCGGCTGCGTTGAGGATTGCTTCGCGTCTTGCGCGCTGGGTATCTGGTTTCAGCTTTGGCATGTTCGATTCTCAGAAATCAGACGGGTGGCTTGGTGTATCCTGTTGAAATATCTGTATTTCTATTGTGGAATTGCAGGGCAGTTCAACCGAATATGCCCCGAACTGCTTTAACCTCACATGAACAAAACGAACGCTCATTTTTTTTGTTGGTAGTGATGAGGTTGGAAGCGTCTTGCGTCAAGTCAATTTATTTGTCGAATTTTCAGGGTCCAGGCCCGCCGCGTTTTGTGCGCCTCGCTTTAAGATTTGGGGGCACGGCCAATTTCTTGGCTCCGCTCGGGGACTGAGCCGGCTCGTTGCGGGGGCAGGGCTGCTGCCATGGCCTTCATGTTGAAGCCGATTGATTCCAGCCACCCCTAGGGGCCGGACCCTAGGGTCCGGACTTAATAACAATAGGTCCAAGACAGTCCGGGTTTGCCCGCCTGGTGCGTTGCGCTCACTTGCCTCTTTCGCCTCGGCTGACGATCTTGCGGACTCATTGCTATTGGGTCCGGACCCTAGATAGGGTTCGCGATTCCGTGAAAAGTGAACGCGATCTATTTTTTTGTTTCTCGCGGTGTTCTTCACGCCGAACCGCGTACACTTCGGCTGAACATGCTCTACACGGTTATGAGTTTATGGTCTGGGGTCCGGACCCTAATCATCACGCTCCAGCGCAGCCAGAAGCGCTGTCAGTTTGTTGGCGATATGGGCCTTTAACAGCCGCCCAACGCGCACAGCGCTTCGCTTCGCGAACGCTTCGGTAATTTCTTC
>JBKEAX010000143.1:0-4161 GCA_047972825.1 Hyphomicrobiaceae bacterium
GGCAACGACATGATGGCGATGCCCATCTTGAGCGCGCCGAAAGTGAGCGCACAGGAAGCAAACAGCAAAATCATTGGGACGACAGGCGCAGAGCTTTCGACCAGCAGGCCTTTGATTCCGCCCAGATCAACCAGGATCAAAGCTGCGGCGAACACAATTCCGAATGCAACACCCATTGCACAATGCAGGGCCAGAAACTCCAGCAGGCTTGGTGGATTCGTTTCACCGGGAATGGTTCTTGGAAAGAAACGGCGTGGCATTGCGCTTCTGCAGCTTTGGTTTCGTTTCGAATAGGCCAAGGCAGCCGGTTGATGGTGCTCGTTTTGTCCCTTGATCAAATCATAGCATGCAACGCGCCCGGGCCGTCACAACTACCGCTAACTTTATGGCGCGGCGTATTGCCCCGAAACCTAGGGGGCCAGGGGCCGGACCCAATTGCAGGCCGCCCGCGGATGCGAACGGCCTGCTCAGGTTCGGACCGTAAAACTGTTGTTACCGGGGATCGCCTTACCAGTGGCGATAGCGACGGTGATGGCGGTGATGATGACGATAGTGACGGTGCTTGTAGCCGCGCTTGGGATAACCCCAGGCCTGATAGTACCGTGGCAGCCGGTAGCTCTTGCGAGACTTGCGATAATACCGGGCCGGAATCCAGTAGCCGGAATTGTAGGCTGGATAATAGCGGCGCTTTTCATAGCGGTAGTGGTAGGGGTCCACGCCATATCTGCGGTAGTGGTGACGGCGATGGTAGTGCTTGCGATGGACGCGGTGTTTGACGGTGCGCTCACCGTCGTGACGGAACACACCAGCCGAAGCCTGCTGAGGCGCGGCGACGATGATGGCAAACAGCACTGCAAGTGCCGCCAGAATGCTCTTAATATGCATAGCTCGATTTCGCTCCAGTATTGGTGCTCGATGGGCAGTCTCAAGGCAGACTATAGCAGCAACGGGTAAAGACGATTCTAACCTTGCCTTGCAATGGTATTGGTGAATCTCAACTCGCAAAAGCCTAGCAGGTCGTTATCCCAGGTGCCATCTTAGTACGCCCATAACGTAAAGGCGCGCCATCGGTGTGGCTGGGAAGCATGATGTCATGGTTCGTTGTCAATCCGGGTGGGCCCGGCAAATACCCATCGTGACGCCACTGTGTAGTTAAACATCACGACCACCAGCGTTGTGATCGCCTGTGCCAGGATGTAGTGGAAACCCAACATATGGAGCAGGCTGAAAATGGTGGTGTTCAGCGTGAGACCCATAGTGACCATGAGCGCAAACCGGGGCACTGCCGTTCGATGTTCTGTTTGGGAGCGAAAAGTAAAGCTGCGGTTGAGCGCATAGTTCACCACGGCGCCGCAAGCGTAACTCAAAACGGATGCCGCAATGGCTGGAACGTGGGCGAGCTCGACGAGCATGATGAGGACCGTGAAATGGGCCACTGTGGCCGCCACACCGACCGCCAGGAAACGCAGCAACGGGATTCCCATCAATTTTTGGAAGGTCTCCATCATTCGGCGCTTTGATCCCTGAAAATTGCGAACTCACCTGACTTCCAAGCTGTTAGGGTCCGGAGCCAATAACAATAGGTCGAGAATCAGGCGTTAAATCGGGTTCAAGATGATACGTCTCAAGTGACGTGGCGATCCGCAAGGAAGCGCGATGGGGATGCTTTACACAAGGGGTTGGCGAAACGGCATGGAAGCGAGTATGAAGGGCGCCTGCGCGTGCCCTCACTCGGCAACCGCGTGATATTGGCACCCCAGATGGCCAGCCTATGGCCATCGCGCCGGCTTAGCACAGTTGGTAGTGCACCTGATTTGTAATCAGGGGGTCACAGGTTCGAGTCCTGTAGCCGGCACCAATGATTTCAATGGGTTATGCGCGATTTTGGCGGGCTTTTCCCAGAACCTGCAAGAGCCAATGGATGAGCGCGGAACCAACGGCAACAGACAGGGCGTGACTCAATTGATTCCTTTGGCTCAGTGCCAATAGAGATTCACCTCTAGTTTACGGGTCTTTTTGGCCTGTATGCGTAAATTCTTGACGCGATTTTCATGATCAAGAATTCGCGTTTCGTGTGGATCGAGAAACAGATAGTCCACGCGCGCGGTGTTGAACGATGATGAGCGCCGTTTCACACCATGAACGATGTAGCCCTTGTCGAGCAGCAGCCGTGCCAGATAAGCGCCATCCTGCCCGGTAACTCCCGTGATAAGCGCGACGTTTTCCGACATGCTCCCTCCCGTTCGCTGTAGTTCGATTGCCCCGGCAGGGTGCGAAGGTCAAGTTTCCTCCCTATGCAAACAGCTTTCTTTCGACAGCTTCTGGATCTTGATCAGACGTGGAGCAATAGTTGCGAGCATGTAGTCGAGGGAAGCTGAAGGATGATCTGGCAGGCATTCTTAACAGTCAGGTGTTGTGTCCATATAGCGAGGAACTGGTGAGGAGATAATTGGAACCGCAACCAAAATACCGATCAAGGCAGCGTTGCGCCTAGTCACAAGAAGGAACCGAACACGATGGCTGGTGTAATGCCAAGAAATCCACTCCAACTCATGCGCGGCATGCGGCCGCAGCTTGAGAGAATGGGGGTTTTGTCAAAAGTATCCTACGCTCTCAACGACTTAGACCAAAAATTGCTTGCATTTATTTCACATCGCAATGGGGTGTTTATCGAAGCCGGCGCAAATGATGGGAACGATCAATCCAATACGAAATATTTAGAGCTTTACCTCGGTTGGCGCGGCCTTTTGGTTGAGCCAATCCCAGAGCTTGCACAAAAATGTCGAAAGAACCGGCCCAACAGTATTGTTGAAGAATGCGCGTTGGTTAGCCGCTATGACAGGCGTGACGCGGTAGATATGACATACTGCAATCTAATGTCCTTAGTTGACGGCGCGCGAGGTTCTGTTGAGGCCGACTCAGCGCACATCCAAAAGGGGCGTCAATTTTTGCGCAAGAATGAAAGCGTTCGCAGGGTAACTGTTCGCACCGATACACTTAACGCACTCATATTGCGTCATGGGCTCGATCATATTGATCTTCTATCACTTGATGTTGAAGGCTTTGAGGCTGAGGCGCTCGCCGGACTTGACTTCGATAACGTTGCGCCAAAGTGGATTCTGGTAGAAGCAAATGATGAAGGTGCTGTTGAGCAGACGCTTGGTGATAGGTATGAATTGGCCGCGCAACTTTCGCATCATGATAAACTTTATAAATTGCTATGATGACACCCTCTTGAGAAACATGACGGACGGAATGAGGTAACGAAGGAGTATGACGTTGGGCTTCTGGAATATGGGTTGGCAGTCGAGGCGTCGATCAATTGCGCCAGCAAGTGCTTTTATTTGCGGCTGTGGGCACAGTGGCACTTCGATCATCACCGCTATACTTGCAGCTCACCCAGAAATATATGTTCCTCTCCGGGAGACAGGAATATTCTTAGGCACCAAACGACAAGCAAAAAACGACTTTAAAAAATTAACAGCTGAGTCGATTGGCTCTGGCCGGCAATTTATAGTCGAAAAGACGCCACGACACATCCACCATTTGGATCTTATCCGTGAGATTGTGAAAGACGCTAAGTTTATCATGCCAGTTCGCGACGGTAGAGATGTGGCAACCTCAATAGAAAAGCGAACTGGTGATTTAACTCAAGGACAAGAGCGGTGGATTCTAGACAACTCCATTGTGTCGAGGGAAAAAAATAACCGCGATGTCATCGTATACCGCTACGAATGTTTTATCGATGATCCTTCGCCAATCTTGAGGCAAATCTGTGAATTCATTGGTGTCGCCTATACGCCTCAGATTTTAAATTACCATGAAACTGAACGTCTCTGGTTTGGCCAATCCGAAATAGAGAACAGAGATGCGGTGGGCGAGGGGCATGAGGCTCATAGAAATTGGCAAATAAATCAAAAAATATTTGATGGTCGAGGAAAATGGAAGAGCGTACACACGGAAGAGGATTTTGGGTTGCTGAACGAAGGCGCTGGAAAATCACTCATGAAGGAGTTTTGCTACATTAACGACTGAAGGAACTAGGGTCCGGACTCTTTAGCACCACCATATCACGACCACCGCAAGGCAGAGGGCTGCCATGAAGTTTTTGACGTTTCGGTCGAAGCGGGTGGCGATGCGGCGGAAGTCCTTGAGGCGGCC
>JBKEAX010000215.1:0-1528 GCA_047972825.1 Hyphomicrobiaceae bacterium
TGATCCAGGGGCGCGGCCCACAGGGTGGTCGCGTCCCAACGCATCTCCAATGCATGTCGCGCAATAGCGCGTTGCAGCTTTGCGATAACGATCCGCACTCCGCACAGAATCAAAGGCTTAGAGCAGCTCTCGAACGCATTGCGATCACGCATTGCTATAGCGTCCCCACGGCTTGCCGTGTGATTATCTGGCACGCGAAAACCCACATTGCGCAACTGGATTTGATTTAGGGCAACCAAGCCGTTAGGTTTCGCCTCCATTCCCTCCCAAATGCGAAACATCTGCTTCTGAACGGAGCCATCAATGACCTTCACGCTTCCCAAACTGCCATACGCCTACGATTCTCTGGGCCCATATATGTCGTCCGAAACTCTGGAATTCCATCACGACAAACATCACCAGGCCTACGTTGACCAAGCCAACAATCTGGCCGGTGAAGGCTCGAAATATGCCGGCAAGAGCATCGAACAAATCTGCCAGGAAGCATATGCTGCCAAGGATCAACCGGTCATCAACAACGTTGGCCAGCACTTCAATCACATCCATTTCTGGCAGTGGATGAAAAATGGCGGCGGCGGCAACAAACTGCCTGGCACGATTGAAAAGCTCGTCACCGGCTACGGCGGTCTCGACAAGGTTCGCGCAGACTTCATTGAAGCTGGCAAAACCCAGTTCGGCTCGGGTTGGGCATGGCTGGTCGTGAAGGATGGTAAGCTCTCAGTCATGAAAACACCCAACGGCGAAAACCCGTTGATGCATGGCGCCAGCCCGATCCTGGGCTGTGATGTCTGGGAACACAGCTATTACATCGACTACCGCAACGCGCGGCCGAAATACCTGGAAGCCTGGTTCGACAATCTCATCAACTGGGAACACGTTGAGGCCATGGCGGAAGGAAAGGTCTGAACGCCCCCAGCTGCGGCTCTGTATAGACTTTGCAAAAGGACGCCGGGTTTCCACGGCGTCCTTTTTTGTTCCAACCACTCGTCGTGTTAAAAAAGTAACAGTCCCGTTGGGGAGGTGAGTTGTTTGTGCTCCACAGTAAACACTGGCGTAAAGATTGGGTGTTTACATCCTATTAGGCCTTGTGCAGGACAAATAGTCCAGCTAGACGGGGATTGGGGACAACCGAGGGTTTATACCATGCGCACTGCTGCCGGTAATATCACTGGCAAGGCGACGCGTTTGCTTGTTTTGGCAACTGTTGGCGTCGTCCTGGTGGGCTGTGCCGCGCCGATGGTTCGCAACGGCATATCCTCGGCTGAACTTGCAAATCGGGCCAGCATTGCAGGGCTTCCTGGCGTCCGTTTCTGGGGCGATGAGGTTCCAACCAATTTCCGCGCCGAATTGCGCCGACGCCTCCCTCACATGCCCCGCCTCGCACAGAATGCCGACCATAAGGACGGACGGCCTGTCGTCGAGATTCTCGCACTGTCTGGCGGTGGTAGTGATGGAGCCTTTGGCGCAGGCCTTTTAACGGGTTGGACCGAACGGGGTGATCGCCCTGAGTTCGAGGTGGTCACCGGTG
>JBKEAX010000283.1:0-10150 GCA_047972825.1 Hyphomicrobiaceae bacterium
GCATTGCAGGCGCACTTGAGCATTCGCGTTTATCAAATGAGCGCTGTGTTTGGGCGTGGAACAGCGCGCGCCGCTGTCGTTTGACGTCCTAACTTCCAGATAGGTTTCAAGATGCAACAACCCGACTGGCTTGAGAAAGCCTGGCGAGAGCTGGGCGTGCGTGAAGTTGCCGGAGCTGGTGACAACAAGCGCATTGTCGCAATGTTTGCAGAGGTCGGTCACGCGGCCATTCGCGATGACGAAGTGGCTTGGTGCGCGGCATTCCTGGGAGCCTGCCTGGAGCGCGCGGGGCACAGGAGTACGCGATCGCTCATGGCACGGTCCTATCTGTCATGGGGCAGGAAATTGAATGCAGCCAGGCAGGGTGGTATCGCCGTTCTAAGCAGAGGGTCCGATCCTGCACTAGGGCATGTTGGTTTCGTTGTTGGAGAAAATGGCGATGAGGTTTTTCTGCTAGGCGGAAATCAATCCAACGCCGTAACCGTTGCGGCGTTTCCAAAAAGTCGTGTTCTCTCATTTCGCTGGCCGGAAGGTGAGGCAGATCCTGCTGCAGTTGACAGAGCTGTACCGGTATCTGGCAGTCTTACCGAGGCTGCGTTGTTTGAACGGGCACTTTCTCATGTGCTCGAAATGGAAGGTGGGTTTACCAACGATCCCCATGATCCAGGCGGGCCAACGAACAAGGGCATCACGCTGGACGTTTATGCAAGGTGGACCGGGCAAACCGTATCGACTGCCACGCGTAACCGGCTTGTGGGGCAACTCAAGAAAATTCCGGATCTGATGGTGCGTGAGATCTATCGAACGCGTTACTGGACACCCGCGGAATGTGGGCGAATGCCTCTTGCTCTTTCGATGATGCACTTTGATACGGCGGTCAATCATGGTGTCGGCAGGGCGATCCGTATTTTGCAGGAAGCTGTTGGTGCGGACATCGACGGAGAGATTGGTCCGCAAACCCGTCAACGCGTGGCGGCAAAGCCAATTGATGAAACGCTCATTGCTTATGCGAATCTTCGACGAGAGCGTTATCGGACTCTCGATCACTTTTGGAGATTTGGGCGTGGCTGGCTCAGGCGTGTGGATTTCACACTTCTGAAAGCTGGCGCGTTGACGGCTGTAAAAATGATTGCAAGCCCAAATGCTGCTGCAGACGGCTATGCAGGAGATGTTGTGTCAGGTGAACGGAAAGGCGAGACGACCATGACAACGAGTGAAGCAGTTGAAGTTCCCCAGCCGAAATGGTGGGGCGAGTCGGTGACGATTTGGGGCGTGGTTGTTACGGCCTTGTCAACAGTCGCTCCAGTGATTGGGCCTTTGTTTGGTTTCGATATTACCGGCGAAATGGTACACCAGCTTGGTCAGCAGATCACAGCAGTTGTGCAAGCCTTGGGCGGTGTGATCGGGACGTTGCTTGCAATTTATGGGCGCGTTAGCGCCACCCAGCCGATAGCAAGACGAGCGGTGTCGTTGAAGCTATAGCTTCGGGTCCGGACAGGTAATGATCTGTCCGGACTGCATCGCAGATGCCGCGGCATCTTGCCAATGGCGGCGTTCAGGCGCGGTTCACCCGGCAATGGTTAGGATCATCTCCAGAACCCTTTGCATTTCTTGCCAGAAGGTATGGAATGAGGCATTCACATTTTGCTATCCTGCTTGCCTTGCTGTTGAGCATTCCGGGCGGTGCGGTTGCGGCATCGTCTCGGGAAGGCTGCACCAAGGACTGGTCGGTCGCATCGCGGATCGTTACGGAGCAAAACCTCACCACAGTCGAGCAGCTTGCTGCCGCGGCCAAGCATGCCCTTGGGGGATCAATCGTGAGGTCAGCGCTTTGCCGGGAAAAAAACGGCAAGTATACGTATCAATTGCTGATACGGAAACGAAGCGGCGCTCTTAAGCGCACCAAGATTGATGCGCGCCGTCCATTTCGATAAACCGTGTGGATGACTGGCAAAAACGTGGCAGTTCTGCTCATTCAGTTCAAGAAACGGAGCGGCATTTCATTGCAGATCTTGAACTAGGATTTTTCAACGGCCCCGCTATAATCCGCCTCGACGTGAATTAACCAGGGCGGACCAATCTCTTGCGCTTACTCGTTGTAGAAGATGATGCAGATCTTAATCGCCAGCTCGTTGCCGCGCTGGGTGATGCGGGCTATGCCGTCGATACCGCATTCGATGGTGAGGAAGGTTATTTCCTGGGCGATACTGAACCCTACGACCTGATCATACTCGATATCGGCCTGCCGAAGATGGACGGTTTGTCGGTTCTTGAGCAGTGGCGACGCTCCGATCGGAACATGCCGGTGATCATCCTAACCGCGCGCGATCGCTGGAGCGACAAGGTGGCTGGCATGGATGCGGGTGCCGATGATTATGTTGCCAAACCATTTCACATGGAAGAACTGCTCGCGCGGGTGAGGGCGCAGGTCCGACGCGCGAGTGGGCATGCGAAAAATGAGATCGAATGCGGTCCTATACGTCTTGACACCAAATCAGCTCGCGTGACTTGTGATGGCGATACCATCAAGCTCACATCACATGAATACCGTCTTCTCGCCTATCTCATGCATCATCATGGCAGGGTTGTTTCGCGCACTGAACTTGTCGAACATCTTTATGAACAGGACTTCGATCGGGACTCCAATACGATTGAAGTATTCATTGGGCGCTTGCGCAAGAAGCTGCCGTCGGATCTCATTCAAACGGTGCGTGGTCTTGGGTACAGGCTGAGCGCCGATCCAGATGCGGCTTAACTCTCTTGCATTTCGCTTGTTTGCGACGTCCACCGCGTGGACCTTGATTGTCCTGCCACTTGCTGGCCTGATCATCTACTCGCTCTATCGCGATGATGTGCAGGCGTCGTTTGATGCGCAGCTCAAGAAGCTGGCAACCGCGATCATGTTCGACAGCTTGAGCGAGGCGCATGGCGTGCCAACAGCGCCGCCAAACCGGTATGAGCCTTTGTTCGAAGTAACTCATTCAGGCTGGTACTGGCAGATAACGCCGCTTGACAACCCTAATCTGCCCACGCTTGTTTCCGCGTCGCTGGCGACCGCCAAAATCCCATCCCCTACCAAGCTCAATTTCCCAACCGATGACACTGGTTCACGGTGGATGAACGTGCCGGGCCCCACTGGCGACCAGATGCGGATCGTCGAGCTTGTGAACCATCTTGGTTACGATGACGCACAACCGCGCTATTCGATAATCGTGGCGGGGCCGCTCGACTGGCTCGATGAGTTGGTATCGTTGTTCCGAAACAGACTTATCACAGCATTGTCGCTTGCGGGTATCGGGCTCATCGGGGTGACACTATTCCAGGTCCGTTTCGGGCTGCTCCCCTTGAAGCGCGTGGAAAAAGGTCTTTCGGAAATACGCTCCGGCGAGGCTGAGCGTCTGGAAGGCGAGCTCCCAGCGGAAATCGCCCCGCTCCAGGCTGAACTGAATGCGCTGATCAGGTCGAACCAGGATGTGGTGGACCGGGCGCGGACACAAGTGGGCAACCTTGCGCATGCCTTGAAAACACCGTTGGCCGTGATCGTCAATGAGGCGCGCGATAATGACGGTTTGCTTGCGCGGAAGGTATCCGAACAGGCAGAGGTCATGCGCGACTCTATCACCTTATATCTGGACCGCGCACGGATGGCGGCGCGTGTCGGTGCGATTGGGAGCGTGACCAATGTCATGGAGGTGACAGAACCACTCGTGCGCGCTCTGGAGCGTATCAACCGCGACCGCAACATCTCGATATTTGCTGATGTGCCGGAGTATGCGCGATTTCAAGGTGAAAGGCAGGACCTTGAGGAGATGCTTGGCAATCTCCTCGATAATGCATGTAAATGGGCCAACTCCAATGTTTACCTGACCGCCAGGACGGTGTCGGCGTCCCGCAAGGGAGAAAGCGGGGAACTCCAGATTATCGTTGAAGATGACGGTCCAGGGCTTAATGAAGCACAGCGCAAGAAGTTGGGTCAGCGTGGTTTGAGGTTGGACGAATCAAAGCCTGGATCGGGGTTGGGCTTGTCGATCGTGACCGATTTCGTCCAAATGTACCGTGGTTCTTTGGTGTTGGATGCATCTGTGAAGGGCGGACTGAAGGCGATATTGAAATTGCCGAGTGCATGAATTCAGTGGCAACATTGTATTGTGTGCCACTGAAAAACATGACTTTTTTGCACCGAATCACGCCGCTGGCCGTTGCCAGGAGGCGACACGCTCACGGTAGAAACTCGATGCGATAAAAAAGCTGGTCCCACTTTCGCCCTAATAGGCTTAGAAATCCAATGGTAGAGGTTTGGGAAATCTGGCTGTCGCAATGTCCGGTGTTTGGATGGCCGACGGGACAACCACGGGGTTTTGTCATGTCGAAGCTTTTCACGGTCGCTGTGGTGATCGGTCTTGCAACCAGTGTCGCCGCTTGCGGTCCTGATGGGCCTACCCGTGCAGATACCGGGTTGGCTGTGGGTGCTGTCGCAGGTGGTATCATCGGAAACCAGGTTGGCAGGGGAACCGGGCGTGTGCTGGCAACGGCAGCCGGTGCCTTCGTCGGTGGCGTCGTCGGTCATGAAATCGGCCGTTCGATGGATGAACAAGACCGCCGA
Source organism: Hyphomicrobiaceae bacterium (assembly GCA_047972825.1). GTDB lineage: Bacteria > Pseudomonadota > Alphaproteobacteria > Rhizobiales > Hyphomicrobiaceae > JAEUMD01. The sequence goes on from JBKEAX010000283.1 coordinate 4,604, forward strand.
CTGGCGCAGATGGCGGAATATGAGGCCCTTGAACGCGGGCAATCGGGCGTGGCGCGTTCGTGGCGCAATCCAGACAATGGCCATTACGGCGAGATCGTTCCGAGCCGTCCCTACAAGCGGGCAAGCGTTGATTGCCGGGATTACGCCCACACGGTCTACATAGACGGTCGGCCTCAGGTGATGCGAGGTACCGCTTGCCGTGACGAGAACGGAAGCTGGCGGGCGGCCTAAACCGGTCGTTCTGGCCCGGTAGGAGTTCTGGCGCACGCAGGGCGCAGAACTTCAAAATATCTGGTGCCAGTCCATAAGGGTTAACTTTGCAATGAGCCGGTGATGCCTTTTCAGGCATCACCGGCTTTTTGCGTTGCGGGAGCCTCGTGCAAATCCCTTGCCGCAGGGTTGGCGGGCACGGTTCCTGTAATTGGTTGAATTGGCAACGCGCCAGAGGGGCAAAACCAGACTGCCTTGGTCTCATTTGTGGATGAGTCCAGACCCTAAACCGCACACAATTTCGCGACCATTGGCCACCGCGGAGGTGTCCGGACTTGTCATTGGCGTGCCGCACCCCTATTCCACCTTAACAGGGGCCGAGGGTCCGGACCCTAAAGCGTGTCGCGAACTATGAAATTCGCACATCACGCTTTAAGCCTTTGATTTGAAGCATGTCGTTATCGCAAAATCGCTGCACACTTTTGCGCGACATGCCTTAGCCCGTTCATGTTTCATGGAATAGCTCACAGGCTCTGCATATTTCTCACGCTGAACCGCCGCACACTTCAGCGAAACATGCGCCAGGTTTTGGGAACGAAAGATGCTTTGGATCGGGTTTGCACTTTTGACGGCTGTCATCGTTGCTGTCCTGGTACGCCCGCTGTTGCGGCCAGCCGACATGGCAGCAAATTCGAAAGAAGCCGACATTGCTGTTTATCGCGACCAGTTGAAGGCGATCGACGCAGACCGGGACCAGGGGCTCGTGGATGAGAGCGAGGCAAAGGCAGCGCGCGCCGAATTGGCAAGGCGGCTCTTGCGGGCTGCTGATCAGGCAGAAGGTGATGGACGTGTCTCAGCACAGCCTGAATCGCTCGGGCGTGGATTGACAGTGGCCGCTGGTGTCGTCATCCCGGTCATTGCGATTGGTGTCTACCTTTTCGTCGGCTCACCGGATCTGCCTGATAACCCGCATGCGCCACGTGTCGCGGCCAAGAACAGCACTGGTCGCAGCATGAACGACCTTATCGGCCTTGTAGAAAGGCGCCTAGAGGCACACCCTGAGGATGGTGATGGTTGGGCGGTGATCGCGCCTGTCTATATGAAGCTGAAACGCTTTGATGATGCAGCACAGGCTTTTGCCAAGGCCATGCGTCTGAAGGGCGAGACCAATGAGCGCCTGGCTGGCTATGCCGAGGCCGTTGTGATGTCCAATAATGGATTGGTCGTGCCTGCAGCCCGCAAGGCTTATGAGCGTTTGAGGGTGCTTTCGCCCGAAAGTCCTGAGCCGCGGTTCTGGCTGGCACTTGCAAAAGAGCAGGATGGGAAAGTTGCGGAAGGTCTGGCTGATCTGGAAGCCATGTTGAAAGATGCGCCACCCGATGCACCTTGGCGTTCGCTGGTCGAACAGAAAGCGGGTGAAATGCGCGTGGCGCTTGGAGGTGAGGCGCACGAGGGCGGGCCGTCTGCAACAACGGGGACGACGGAGAACTCTGCTGCGGCAGGCGGTACTGTAAATCCGGCGGAGACGTCTAACCTACAAGCACCAACCCCTGGTGGCGGTTCGCAAACACCGCCCGGGCCAACGGCGCAGGATGTGGCGGCGGCGCGCGAAATGACACCGGAACAGCGTGGGGCCTTTGTCGAGCAGATGGTCGGACGGCTTGCGGAGCGTCTTGAGAAGGATGGTAACGACCTCGATGGGTGGAAGAGGTTGGTGAAGGCCTATATGGTGATGGGGCGCAACCAGGATGCTGCCGGTGCCATGACCAAGGCCCGCCAGGCATTTGCCGCGGATAAGGCTGCACTTGAATCGCTCAATGCCTTCGCCAAGGATCTTGGTATTGGATCATAGGAATCTGGTCAGGGCAGGCTGGCAAACTCTCTGGAATGTTTCGTGACCGGAATTCGGTTGCAGCGAAAAAGGTTTCAACACATGACACGCAAGCAGCGCCGCGGAACGTTGATCCTCGTAGCCGTTGCGGTACTTGGGCTCGCAGCGATCCTGATGCTATTCGCCCTGAGGGACTCTGTTGTTTTCTTCTATTCGCCAAGTGACATTGCGGAGAAGAACGTCACGCCCGGTGAAAGGATCAGGCTGGGCGGGTTGGTGGAAGAGGGTTCCGTCAAGCGGGGAGAGGGGACATCAGTGCAGTTCGTTGTGACCGACACACTGAAGACGGTGCCTGTCAGCTACAAGGGCGTACTGCCGGATCTGTTCCGTGAGGGGCAGGGCGTGGTTGCAGAGGGTGTGCTTGGGCCGGATGGACAACTTGCTGCAGATTCCGTTCTTGCCAAGCACGATGAAAACTATATGCCGCCGGAGGTGGCTGAAGCGTTGAAAGCGCGTGGTGTCAAGCTGGGTGAGGGCGCGCAGCACAAGTCGGCATCAAGTGCAAACGACTCCTCGGGAAGTGCGAACCAACAGTAGATGCGCGGTCGCAGCGGCAGGGAACAGATCACAGGGTTGCGTTTAGACGCTCAAGGAAAAGACCAATGATTATAGAGTTTGGACATTTCGCCCTGGTGCTGGCCGTTCTGGTTGCTTTCCTGCAAACGGCAATTCCTTCCTATGGCGCAATCAAAGCAGACAGCCGGTTGATGGATTTCGGCGCCTCTGCAGCGGTCAGCCAATTTTTCCTGATCGCTATCGCTTTCGTGGCGCTTACTCATGCCTACATTGTTTCGGATTTTTCGGTTGCGAACGTGGTTGCCAACTCGCACTCCACCAAACCGCTGATTTATCGGATTTCGGGTGTGTGGGGGAACCATGAAGGCTCAATGCTTTTGTGGATCTTGATTGTTGCCCTGTTTGGCGCGGCAGTGGCGCTGTTTGGTTCAAATTTACCAGCGACGCTCAAGGCCCATGTCCTGTCGGTGCAAGGTGCGATCGGACTCGCATTCGGGTTGTTCATCTTGTTTACCTCAAACCCGTTTGAGCGGCTGGACCCAGCACCGTTCGATGGGCGCGGTCTTAATCCGATCCTGCAGGATCCCGCGCTCGCCTTCCATCCGCCATTTCTTTACGCTGGATACGTCGGCTTTTCGATGGCGTTTTCGTTTGCCATTGCGGCTTTGATTGAAGGGCGAACGGATGCTGCCTGGGCGCGCTGGGTGCGGCCGTGGACACTGGCGGCATGGATGTGTTTGACGCTTGGCATCGCCATGGGGTCGTGGTGGGCCTACTATGAACTCGGCTGGGGCGGCTGGTGGTTCTGGGATCCGGTTGAAAACGCGTCGTTCATGCCATGGCTTGCCGGCACGGCGCTGCTGCATTCCGCGCTTGTGATGGAAAAGCGCGAGGCGCTCAAGGTCTGGACAATCCTACTGGCGATCTTGACCTTCTCGTTATCGCTGATGGGTGCGTTCCTGGTGCGATCCGGCGTGTTGACGTCTGTACATGCTTTTGCGGTTGATCCTGAACGCGGCACTTTCATTCTGGGGATCATGTTCCTGTTCATCGGTGGTGCGCTGGCGTTGTTTGCACTGCGTGCGGGAGAGCTGAGGCAGGGTGGCATCTTCTCGCCCGTCAGCAGGGAGGGGAGCCTTGTGCTCAACAACATCCTGCTGACTGTCGGGTGTGCGACGGTGCTTGTCGGCACGTTGTATCCACTCGGGCTTGAAGCCGTGACAGGTGATAAGATCTCGGTGGGTGCGCCGTTCTTCAACATGACATACGTACCGCTCATGCTGCCGCTGCTTGTTGCCATGCCGTTCGGTCCGTTTCTGGCGTGGAAACGCGGCGATATTCTTGGTGTAGCGCAGCGGCTTGCGGTGGCTGCTTTTGTAGGGATCGTCGTTATCGTGGCGGTGGCGGCCTATGTTCAACGGGGGCCGTGGCTGGCGCCCTTTGCAATCGGGCTTGGTTCGTTTGTGATGATGGGGGCGGTATGGGAAATCGCCTACAGGGCAAAGTTCGGTTCTGCTGCCTGGCCTGAGGCATTGCGCCGGGCGCGCAATCTGCCGCGCTCCGTCTATGGTACGACGCTTGCGCATTTCGGCGTTGGCATGGCGGTTATCGGCATTGCTGCCACGTCCGCCTATCGGGTTGAAACAATCGTTGCATTGAAGCCTGGAGACTCCGTTGAGACAGCTGGTTACACGCTGACCTTCAAGGAGGCCAAGGAAGGGCGCGGCCCAAACTACAAAGAAGACACGGTATTGCTCGATGTCACGCGTGGCGGTCAGCATGTAACGACACTCACGCCATCAAAGCGCCTTTACGACGCGCCACCGCAGCCTACCACGGAAGCCGGTATTCTTGCCTCCTGGCGCGGGGATCTTTATGCGGTCGTAGGTGACGCGCAAGCCAGCGGTGGATACGCTTTCCGTGTTTATTTCAACCCGCTGGTGCGCTTCATTTGGCTTGGTGCGCTGATCATGTTTATCGGCGGCGGTATCTCATTGAGCGATCGACGCTTGCGGGTTGGTGCACCGGTCAAGCGCCGCAAGAAACAAGTGGCACCAGCATGAGCGGTACGGGTGGTGGCGTGATGAACTGGTTCCAGCAGTCAGATGGTGCACGTCACACTGCCGTTGCAGAGCGTGTGTTGGCTGCGTATGCAATCTTTTGCATTGGATCGCGCCGATGTGGAATGCAAATGGTCACCGCGGCGTGGGTTCTGGCATGTGGCGCGTTGTTGGTGGTATCGCTGCTTCACATTACGCCCGCCAACGCGCTCAGTCCCGCAGAGCAGCTGAAAAATACCGCGCTTGAAGACCGTGCGCGGGAGCTTTCGGCTGAATTGAGGTGTCTGGTCTGCCAGAATCAGTCGATCGACGATTCAGATGCGCCGCTGGCCAAGGATCTCAGGCGGATCGTTCGCGAACGCATCGTGGCGGGGGACACGAATGCGCAGGTCAAGAGCTTCCTTGTCGAACGGTATGGTGACTTCGTACTGCTCAAGCCGCCTTTCAATTTGCACACGCTTTTATTGTGGCTTACGCCGTTGCTCGTGTTGGGTGCAACGCTTCTGTATGTCGTGCCTGCAATGCGCCGCTCGGCCGCTCCGCAAGCTGTAGCAGGAGCTGGCCAAACAACAAATGCCGACACGGTCACGCTCAGTGCGCAAGAAGAAGCACGTCTTGCGGAGTTGATGAAGGAAAGCGGTACGCAATCGGCTGCCGGAGAAGCCACACCAGGGCAAAGTCAGGCGCGAACTAAAGCGTGATATTCGGGCCCGACTAGCCTGCCAGATAGTACATGGTACTGTTACCTGGCAGCCGTGGAGCCTGTGGTCATTTCAAGGCGCTCAAGCAGAGGAAATGTTGGCAGGCCGGTGACGGTAAGGCCGACTTTGGCCTGGTAGTGTGAAACCGCTGCACGTGTTCTTTCACCAA
>JBKEAX010000358.1:0-10015 GCA_047972825.1 Hyphomicrobiaceae bacterium
GGCGACAAGTTCAACACGCAATCGACGTCGTGGCTGGCCTCCGTTGAAGTGGGTCGGGCATTTGGGCTCGGCTGGGGTGGTCTGTCACTGGAGCCGCAAGGCCAGCTGATCTATCACAACCGCAGCCTCGACGGCATCTCGGATGGGGCTACCGACTGGCGGTTCAATATGGATGACGCGCTGGTTGGTCGCCTGGGCGTACGGCTGAAGAGCACAACCAATCTGGATCCAGTCGGACGCCACAAGGCAACGGGTTACGTCAAGGCATCGCTTTGGGGCGTGCTGGCTGGTGGCGATGAACGGGTCGACATTGGCAACATGCCGGTCAACCTGGAACAACGCGACACGTGGGCGGACGTCGGGCTTGGCTTTACCGTTGAAGCAGGCGAGGGCCTGTCGATCTTTGCCGACGGTGACGTGGAGTTCGATGTCGGCAGCGCTGACTACCACGCAGCCACAGGCAAAGCAGGTATCCGCATCAACTGGTAACAGTTGTCCAGTAGGGGCCGGACCTGGATAGTGCATGTCGCTTTAACCTGCCTCCAGGAAGCTGTGTGCGGTTTCCAGATTCACTGACACAAGTTGTGACACGCCCTTTTCCGCCATGGTGACGCCGAACAGCCGGTTCATGCGCGACATGGTCATGGGGTGGTGCGTTATAACCAGGAAGCGGGTCGCGGTATCTGCCGCCATCTTCTCCATCAACGTGCAGAAGCGGTCAACATTGGCGTCGTCCAATGGTGCATCCACCTCGTCAAGAACGCAGATCGGCGATGGGTTGGTAAGAAACACAGCGAAGATAAGTGACAGTGCCGTCAACGTTTGTTCACCGCCTGAGAGGAGTGACAACGTGGCGGGTTTCTTGCCCGGCGGGCGGGCCATGATTTCCAGGCCGCCTTCGAGCGGGTCGTCGCCCTCGATCATTTCCAGCCGCGCTTCACCACCACCAAACAGCGTCGTGAACAAGGAACTGAAATGACGGTTGACAGTATGGAAGGCATCATCAAGCCGCTTCTTGGCTTCACGGTTGAGTTGTCCAATTGCGCCGCGCAGCTTGCCAATTGCTTCCTCCACGTCGCGGCGTTCGGCATCAAGGGTCTCGAACTGTTCAGCCATGCTGACAAGTTCATCATCTGCAGCAAGGTTGACGCCCCCCAGCCGATCCCGGTCGCTTTTCAACTTGGCAAGACGCCTGTCTACTTCGTCAAAGGGTGGCAGTTCATCGTCAGGTTCAAAGCCGGCTAGCGGCAGGCACCCTTCCGGCACGACGCCCAGGTTTTCACGGATACGACGCGCCTCGTCCTGGCGGCGCTGACGGGCGCTTTCCAGATGCGCCTCGGCACGGGCGCGAGCCTCCCGGCCGCTGGTGACGGAACTCTGCGCACTCTTGAGAGCCTTGCGCGCTTCATTCAGCGTGGTTTCGGCAGTCGCGAGAGTATCGGCAGCCTGGCTTCGCTCGCTTTCTGCTGCTGCAACCGTATTTAGAAGCGTGTCGCGGCGAGCATCAAGCTTGGCTGGGAGGTCCGACAGGGATTCAAGCTCCACCCGGGTCGCGGTAGCACGTTCATTGAGCCGCTCAACCTGTTGTTCTGCACTGATGTGCCGGGTTTGCCAGCGCTCACGGTCGGAGGTTGCGGCAGCCCGGCGCTCCGCACGGCTTTGGCGAGCGTGGGAAAATTCCGAAGCGCTGGCATGTGCCGTGGCAACGGTTGAACGCGCAGAAAGCGCAGCATCGCGGGTGGTGGCGAGGTCCGCATCGATTGCATCAATCGGCGCCAGCGCGGCAAGAGCCTTGGAGCCGTCGGCTTCGCGCTGGCTGATCTCCGCCAAGTCCTGCTCCAGCCGTGTGCGGGTTTCGGTGATGGACGCCAGACGTGACTCGGCTTGTTGATACTGCCGCTCGAACTCTGCATGTTTTTGACGTGCTTGATTCAACTCAGCTTGTAGGGTGCGCCATGTGTTGGCCAGGTTGCGTTTTTCCGTTTCCGCTTCGGCAAGTGCGCCCGCTGCTTCGGCTGCAATTGCTGCGTGGCCTTCAGACTTTGCCTGCGCTTCCGCTTCCTCTTTGTTCAGCACGGCAAGGCGGTTCTTTTGTGCAAGCCGCTGGGCCGCAGCTGTCGCGCCATCAGCCGCGGCAACGAAGCCATCCCAACGCCACAGGTCGCCTTCGCGGCTGACAAGGCGCTGGCCTGGACGCAGACTGGCTTGCAACGCGGGACCTTCATCCCGGCTGACAATGCCAATCTGTTTCAAGCGGCGGAGGAGTTCTGCAGGGGCTTCGACATGATCGGAAAGCCGCGCTGCACCTTTCGGCAATGGAGGGTCTTCGGCGCCTGTGCTGATGAAAGTCCAGTGAATGGAAGCCGTCGTAGCCTCTTCGCCAGCAGGTGCGTCGAGATCATCTCCCAGTGCAGCGCCCAGTGCTGTCTCATAGCCAGCGGCCACCTTCAATTGGTCGAGAGCCGCGGGTAAGTCGTCAGACTGGGGCGCCAACAGTAGACGCGATAGCGTCGTCCGTTCGGTTGTCAGGGCGTTGAGAACAAGGCGGCTCGCTTCAGCAGCCTCACGCTTCTGCTTCATATCGGCGGTCAGGGTTGTAATCTGCTCATCCGCGAGCGTGGACTTTTCTTCCGTTTCAGCGAGGCGGCCAGCCAGATCCTTTGCCCGTTCTTCAAGCTCCACGAGTTGATTGTTATCAACTGAACGCCCTCGCACGTCGCGTTCTTGCGCGGCAAGACCATCAAGCTGACGCTTGAGCCTTTCGCGTGTTGTACGGTGCTCGGTCGTCGTGACCTCAAGAGCACGGCGTGCGGCGCGTTCTTCAGCGGAACGCTGCGTCACATCCGCGAGTGCCTCTTCCGCCGCGTTAAGCGCCACCTGTGCGGCTCGATGCGCGGCATTTGCCCGGGCCTCATCATCAGCTGACGCTGCGTCCGATGCATCCAGGGATACGATCTCAGCGTCGAGTCTTTCAATCAGGTCTTTGGCTTCGCTGATCAAGGTTTCTTCGCGGATAAGATCGGCAGTGAGCTGTTGCGCGCGGGCTTCCAGTTCGCGCTGGCGATTGGCGGCCTGTTGCGCCTCCTTCTCGAAGTTCTCCACCTCCACCTTGACGCGGTGAAGGGCGGCGCCTTTCTCGGCCTCCACTTTGCGCAAGGGTGGCAGCGCTTCTGCACATTCGGTTTCGGCCTGGATTGCTTTGGCTTCTTCGGCCAGCGCTTGGGTCAGCGTTTCGAGGGCCTCGCGAAGGTTTGTTTCGCCTCGATCCACCTGCGCCTGGGCGTCCGTCCAGGTAAGGTGCGCGAGCAATGCTTCCTGCTTGCGAAGGTCTTCTGACAGCTCCTTGTAGCGTCGCGCCTGCCGCGCCTGCCGCTTTAGGCTGTCGATTTGAGAGGTGACCTGCCCAAGCACATCTGAAATGCGCGCAAGGTTCGTTTCAGCCGCTCTCAGACGAAGCTCGGCATCGTGGCGGCGAGAGTGCAGCCCGGCGACCCCGGCGGCGTCTTCCAGAATGCGGCGGCGCTGCTCCGGCTTGGCGTTGACGATCTCACCAATCTGGCCCTGGCGCACGAGGGCTGGCGAACGTGCTCCGGTGGCAGCGTCTTCGAACAGGATCTTGATGTCGCGGGCACGCGCTTCCTTGCCGTTGATGCGATAGGCCGAACCTGCATCACGCTCAATGCGGCGTGTTATCTCGATCGTCTCACGGTCGTTGAGTTCGGCGGGAGCCTGGCGTTCGGAATTATCCAGAAACATGGTGACTTCTGCGGCAACGCGCGGCGGGCGTGTCGTCGTGCCTGAAAAGATCACGTCTTCCATGGCCGAAGCGCGCATCGACTTATAGGAAGTTTCACCCATCACCCAGCGGAGCGCTTCCAACAGGTTCGACTTGCCGCAACCGTTCGGCCCGACAACGCCCGTCAACCCAGGCTCGATGACGAGTTCGGTCGGTTCGACGAAGGACTTGAAGCCCAGCAGTCTGAGACGGGAGATCTTCATGTAATAGGCGCGTTTCCTCGGCCATTGCTTCACGTGAGTACACGTCCACCAGGTCGCGCCCTTCAAGCCCGAACCTTAGTGTATTTTCGCGCGATTCTGAGGCGGGAGTCATTGGTTTTGCTAAACTTCCGGTGGATTCATTCTTAAAATCAATCGGATTCATTTTTAAAATCGATCGATATGTGGTCGTGCCAAATAAATTTTGAGCTTTTCAAACCACGGTCGTCTGGGAAACAATATTCAGATCCAGAACACTTGTGCGGTGTCATGGTCACGGCCTTCGTATCGTGCTCATTCGGATGCAAAATATACGACTGAGCACGATACGAAGTGGAAATGTGCTCAATCAAGATGAGATTTGGAATTCGGCTATTATTACTGCCCAGTTGTTGCTTGAAAGGCATTTGCTTAAACTGTACCATAAGAAGAAAACTCCGCTGCTAGACGAGCCAAGGCACAAAAAATCGGTTCGCACAACGAGGGTTTGGGAGGAAATAAATGGGTTCTTGCGAGCGTTCAAGGCGGTCGCACGTGCGCTTCGTTAACCTGCGCGCTGGAGCAGTGCGCAGCGTTGCGTTGGCAGTGGCAATAATGGGCCAAAGCTGGACAGCTACTGGTGCTGAAGCTGACGATGGCGAAAAGCTGTTTCGGGCCTGTAAAGCCTGCCATGAAATTGGTGAGGGGGCTCATAACAAGGTGGGCCCGCATCTCGATGGCATCATCGGTCGCACGGCAGGCGCTGTTGAGGGTTTCAGGTACTCCAAGGCAATGGTGCAAGCTGGCAGCGGCGGCACTGCCTGGAATGAAAAAAACCTGATGGACTTCCTCGAAAAGCCGAGCAAGTTCATTCCGGGCAATCGCATGTCCTATCGCGGCATGTCGGATGAGAAGAAGCGCGCTGCTCTCATCGCCTGGCTGAGCAAAGCCTCATCAGCCAAGCCTGCCGAGAACCCGGTCAAACCCGTTTATATTCCACCCAGCGATGAAGCGCGCAGCTTTGCCGACGTGGTTCTGGCAGTCAAAGGCGACCCTGAATACGGCGAGTACCTGGCGAGCGAATGCGTCACCTGCCACCAGCAGACTGGCCATGCCGAGGGCATTCCCTCGATCGTTGGCTTGCCGCAGGACTACTTCGTGCAGGCATTGTTCGAGTACAAAACCAATGTCCGCCGCAACGAGGTCATGAAGCTTCGCGTTATCAATCTCAATAACGAGGAGATTGCAGCGCTTGCAGCCTATTTCAGCAAACTGGAACCAAAATAATTTTTGACGATGCGATGAAACTAGGGAGAACGACATGACGGCATTAACCCGCAGGCACTTTGGATTAGTTCTGGGTGCAGGAGCTGCAACACTGGCGATGCCCGTGTACCTTCGCAGTCAAGGCAAGCCAAAGGTGGTGGTGATCGGCGGCGGTGCAGGTGGTGCAACGGCTGCGCGGTATATCGCCAAGGATTCTGAAGGCGCCATCGATGTCACTTTGATCGACGACTCTGACAAATATACCACGTGCTTTTTCTCCAATCTCTACCTTGGTGGGTTCAAGGACTTCAATTCCATTACCCATGGCTACGACAAGCTTGAATCGAATTACGGGATCAAGAAGGTGACCGGCCGCGCCAAGACCGTCGACCGCGCTGCCAAGACGGTTACGATGGAAGACGGTTCTACGGTTCCCTATGACCGCCTCGTCATTGCACCCGGCATTGACCTGATCTGGGATTCCGTTCCCGGTTACTCTGAAGAAGCAAGCAAAGTGGCACCGCATTCCTGGAAAGCAGGACCACAGACCGAGCTTCTCAAATCCAAGCTTGATGCCATTGAAAATGGCCAGACCATTATTATGGTCGCACCGCCCAACCCTTATCGTTGTCCGCCCGGCCCCTATGAGCGCGTTTCGATGATGGCGCACGTTTTGAAAAAGAAAGGTCTGAACGACGCCAAGATCATCATCCTTGACACGAAGGAGAAGTTCTCCAAGCAGGCCCTGTTCCAGGAAGGCTGGCAAAAGCACTATCCGGGTATGGTGGAATGGCACGCTCCTTCTGTGCACGGCGGCGTGAAGAGCGTAGACGCGGCGGCTGGAACTGTGACGACCGATCTCGATACCTTCAAGGGCGCTTTGCTCAACATCATTCCTGCACAGAAGGCGGGGGCAATTGCCGCAGCCGCGGGCGTGGTGAACGAATCTGGATATTGCCCGATCGATGCAACTTCAATGCGCTCCACCGTCGATGAGAATGTCTTTGTCATCGGCGATGCTTCGATTGCCGGCGCCATGCCCAAGTCGGCATTCTCAGCCAACAGTCAGGCCAAGGTCGCGGCCATGAATGTGCGCGGCGATTTGGTCAAGTCGAAAGTGTTCCCGGCAAAATACTCCAACACCTGCTGGAGCCTGATCGAAACGGACGACGGCATTAAGGTCGGCGCGCAATATTCGCCTGCTGACGGCAAGATCGCGGCCAATTCGACATTCATCAGCCAGACCCAAGAGGATGCCGCATTGCGCAAGGCGACATACGAGGAATCGATTGGCTGGTACTCAGGCATTGTTGCCGACATCTTCGGTTAATGCATGTCGCGCAAAAGTGTGCAGCGGTTTTGCGATCACGACATGCGTAGAATAAAAGATCTAAAGCGTGGGAAGCGAACCTCATAATTCGCGACACGCTTTAGGCGCCGTCTGCATTTGGGGGATTGGCTAGGGTCCGGACCCTAGACCGCGTTCACGTTTAACGGAATCGCGCACGCGCTCTATTTTTTGTTTTGAGCATGTTTTTCACGCCGAACCGCGCACACTTCGGCTGAACATGCTCTATTCACTGATGCCTTCGTGAATTTTCCGCGCCAGCCAGATCGTTGGTAGAACGCCAATGATGGCTCCCAAAGCTGCCGCAACGAAAAGGCCCGTGACGCCGAAATGTTCGGAGATCCTTAGCCCAATAGCGATGAACACCGCGTTGATTGCACAGGCTGGTCCCATCAGGGCATAGCTGAAGATATAGAGCCAACGTGGGGTTTGCTTGGTGCTCCTGGAGGGGTGTTTTTCAGGCATAGGCTAGCCTTCGCCTCCCACAAGAAAAATCCCATACAACAAAACAAAGAAAACTGCTCCGACGATGTCGAAGACGCGCGTCCAGAACCGTGACTGCACCAGATTGAGATAGCGGGTGAGTATGATGCGCGCCTTTACAGCCGCGATCGCCAAAACGCCGGCTACGAGCAGTTTACGAAGATTGCCGTGCGCATTCACCATGGTGAGTGCAGTCGTGGCAATGGAAAGCCCGACGAGTGCGATCCAGGCATAGGTCAACGTTCGCTGTGCCAAACTCTACCTCACCAGATAAATGATTGGGAACAAGATCACCCATACAAGATCGACCATGTGCCAGAAGGCCGTGGCCGTTTCTATGTTTCGCTTGCTGTCAAAGTAGGCGACCAGTGCGAAGATAACGATGCCGGCTACGACATGGGCAGCGTGGAACCCTGTAATGAGGTAGTAGAAGGTGAAAAACGGGCTTGTATCCAGGCCGATGCCGGCCTCTGCCTTGTGCCAATATTCAACGCCTTTTACAGCGAGGAAAATGAGCCCAAGTCCTGCGGCGGCAGCAAGCATGGCTCGCGCGCGCGACCTTCGGGATTGTTCGCTTGCCGAGACCGCAAGAGCGGCGAAAAAACCGCTGGTGACGAGCACGATTGTGTTGGCGGCACCGGCGGTCTGATTGAGTTGTTCCTGGGCAGCGGCAAATCCGGCAGCATCGGTGGCACGGACGGCGACAAATGCGAGTAGCGCTGCGCCGAATACCAGTAGCTCGCTGGCAATCAACACCCACATCATGAAATCGCCGGGCAACTCGCCGAGTACGCCCCAGTCCTCGTTGTCAGAATCCGTTTTCTCAGTATTGCCGGTCATGAGGTGCTCCGTCAGCCGGCAACCAGATGGTGGTAAATCTGAGGCAATGCGACGATGAGCTTTTCGGGTTCCGAAATGACGGAGAAGCCGCCGGAACCAAATATGCGTGCAAAGGTAGCCTGTGACTTCTTGTCGATCGTAACCCCGAAGACAGATTGGCCACTGCGGCGCGCCTCCCGCACGGCCATATGGCTGTCTTCTATGCCATGACGGCCTTCATAATGATCCAGATCATTTGGCTTGCCATCGGTGATAACAATCAAAAGCCGCCGTTGCCTGGCCTGCTGCTGCAAATCATTTGACGCATGACGGATAGCAGCGCCGAGCCGGGTATAAAAACCCGGCTTCAATCCTGCAATGCGTGTCTCTACCATTGCGCTCATGGGCTCTATGAACCGCTTGACATTGTACAAGAAGACGCGGTCCCGCCGCAGCGAAGAGAAGGTGTGAATGGCGGTGTCGTCACCGCATTTGTCGAGACCCCATGCGAGCGCAATCAGGGCCTCGCGTTCAATATCGATGACTTGCCGGCCAGCAACAACGCTTTCGGTGGAGCGTGAAGTGTCGAGCAGGATGGAGACTGCCAGATCCCGTTCCTGGTTGCGGTTTGCGCGGTAGACCCGGTCGGAGTGCTCGCCGGTTGCCATAAGCTCGATGCGGGCCGCGACCGCAGCTTCTATATCCAGGTCTTCGCCGTCGATCTGCCGCGAGAGGTGCTGCCTTTTGGGGCGCAATGCCTCGAACTGACGCGTAACGTTGCGGATGCGGCGCTGTGTTTGAGGGCAGCTGAGAAACTCAGGAAGATGTACCTCCGGCTCCGCATCCGCTGTCAGGACGCGGCAATAGTCGGGCAGATAAATGCGTTGGCGATGGTCCCATTCGGGATATAATTTTTTTCCCGCCAGCCGCTCCATGTCGACGTCTTCTGGAGCAAGGTCGAGATGCAGCTTTATTCTTGTCCGGGCACGTTGCGGCACTCTCGTCAAACTGATTTCGTCGAGATCATCGGCAGCCTTTTTGGCCGCATCCTCGTCGTCGTCTTCTACCCTGCGATTGAGATTGAAGAACTCAGTCCATGAAAGGATCGATTCAAACTTGTGCAGGATAAGGCTGTCATTGCGTGCAGCCTGATCGGAGGCTTTGCGGGTTGCCTTTCGTTGAGGTGCGTCCTTGGCCATTTCGGGAGATGGGGCTTGCTGCGGATCAGGGTCGTCCTGTTGGATGGATGCGCGGTCGCCAAGGTTTTGTGTTCGTGGCCATAGAAGCACTGGTTCGTGCGGCCGATAGTTGCGTGGTGCGATGAAAGACGACAAATCCGCGGCCTGCCCCTGCACGGCGGCAGCTATCGAGCGTGAATATTCGGTTTCAGGATGTGGTCCGCCAAGTAGATGACAGATGGCCGCCTCGACTGCGGCCTCGACCTTAGGCAGCCGGCGGTCACGTCGCCCATCCAACGTTTCGCTGCGCATGCCGGCATAGGGATGGCGCAGGCCCGGACAGGCTGTCAGGGTCAATCGCGTCATGGTGAGAGCGGCCTGCAAATAGCGAATATCAGCCCGTAGCGGATCGGCTTCGAGGGCAGGTGGTTTGGAATGGACTGCTGTTGCGGCGAGCCAGAGGTAAAGAAATGAATTCTTGTCGGCATGATCGAACACATTGATCGATTCGGGTAGTCGCAGGACCTCACCATCGAAGTTTGCGCAGGGTAGCCGCTCCTCGGTGGTGCCCAGTGATCGCTTCCACGAGAGGCGATGTTGCGACGTTTGGGGTGGTATAGCTCTGATTTCAACGTCATGTGCGCCGCCGAGGCCGCGAAATAGTATTGCAATGCGGACGCGAACATCATCCAGAAGAACCGTGGCTGAGGCGTGCTGGGCGGGCTGGTGAAGTGTCGATGCAAATGCGTGCCAGATCTTGCCGACGCTCTCTTCCGGCTCCCAGAGTTCTATGTCGACCGAGGACATGGTGTGATGACTCCCTAGAGCATGTTCAGTCGAAGTGTACGCGGTTCGGCGTGAAGAACATGCTCAAACTAAAAGAAAATAGAGCGCGTTCGCGATGCCGTGAGAAGTGAACGCGATCTAGAATCCGGACCTTAAAGCG
>JBKEAX010000370.1:0-4466 GCA_047972825.1 Hyphomicrobiaceae bacterium
AACTGCGGGGACTTCATGAGCGGCTCGGTAAACAAGCGCGAAATGTCGAACGCCTTATCTGGATTGTAGTCTGGGGGGGCCAGGTATGGCGTAACATTGAACGTAGTGAACGCCAGGGTTCCTTCCACCTCAGGTCTTGCGCCGCCCCATTCGAACATCAATGCTCCGGTTGCATGGTGGCCATCCAGGTCGAAGTTTGCTTCTGCAAATTCGATGGAGCGTGGTGTGAATTCGAGCGGACCGCTGGCCTTGAACGGACCCAGGCTGCTGCCATTGCCGAAGTCCAGTCCGATCCAGCTCGCGAAGCTGCGAAGATTTGCAATTTCAACTTGGGAGGTGGCGGCGGATAGTTGCGGTTCGTCACCGGCTGAAAGTGTGCCGGCGGCTGTAAAATTGATAACGTCACTTTGTACTTTGATGTCGAGTGTTCTTCCAATCGTGGAGCCAGCTCTTGGCAAGCTGGATTGAAGCTGGGCTTCAGTGCCGATGTTGGATTCGAAGGCAACCTTCCGGTTGCGGTATTCGAACGAGCCAGTGACTTTCGCATGAGTTGCGTTGGATTTGGTTACCTCAAGAGTAACATTGGATAGTACGGCGTGTTCACCAGTTCCTCGACCCAGGTGCACGAGTGCTTTGCGCAGTTCCAGGCTGGTGAAGGACAATTTCATCAGTGCGGCGAGAAGCGGTGCCATATCCTGTGCGTTATCTGTCGCGGATGGCTCGGCTGATTGTGTTGGTGCGAGCGATAGCACTGCTTCATCCAGGACGAGATTTGCAGAGCCGCGTGACAGCAATGCCAAGGCCTCTGCAGTCCCGAGGGCCTTTTGCGTTCCAGGATCGGAAACCGACAGCTTGCCGGTTTCTATCATGATGTTTGGAAACAGCGGTAGCGGGACGGGCCTGGTGAGTGTGAAGCTGTTGCCGGTTGCAGCTTTGACGACTGCCGTTCCGATCGCCATGTTGTCGATGGAAACATTTTTGATCACGGGGCTTAGCATGCCTGCGCCAACGCCTGCGAATGCAACGAGCGCTAGAGCAATAATGCGATTGGGTCTGCTATTGGTAAGCCGGGTCATGGGCATGCTTGGATTTTAAGCCAGTACAAATTTGTGTTGCTCGTTACTAAGTTCTTCAGTCGCTCAACTTGAGTCTGAGGACACCTTTCTGATTGTGCGCGATAGACCCAACGCGAGTGGGATTTGAACGGGTCAGCCTTTTCATGGGCACCCCTGTGGCTGCTTGCACTGCGTCACGTTCTGCCTGTCAATGATGCTGTCAGGTGCATAGCTCGCTCAGGCGTCCCGTGTTCAAGCCTGAAAGATAATGCGCATATCCAGTGGCCCCCGCCTAATTGCGCATGTCAATTCCATCCAGCTTGTAATCAATCATCTGGAGCTGCACCTCACCTCTTACTTAGAACCGCTCCCGACGGCTGGCAAGAGGCATCGTGCTCCTGAAAAAGTCAAAATTAGATGCCTGTGGCATGTACCTGTTGCATTTGTGTGTAATGCGGTGCGCATCGCTGCGCGCGGGTTCGGTTTTACGTTGCATTACGCATCAAAAGTGGGACAGCCCCGCTGGGCAAATTTTTGATTTTGCAATTGGCCGTGCTCGTTGTGAATGATAGTCAAATCAGTCTTCATCTGATTGAGATGATGCCTGATGCATGCCTGCGCGGCCACCGGCAACGGCTTGATGCAGCAGCAGGACCGGTACGAGTCCTGAAACGACAATAGCCAGCGCGCCAAGCGCTGCCTCCTCGAACTGTTCAAGGGCTGCGAACGAATACACGTGCGTTGCCAATGTGTCGAAGTTGAATGGCCGCAAGAGAAGGGTCGCAGGTAGTTCCTTCATGCTATCAACGAAAACCAGCAGGCCAGCTGCGCCCAGAGCTGGCAGAAGCAATGGCAGGTGGACGCGGCGGAGAGTCGACAGTGATGTTTCCCCGAGTGCACGCGCGGCAGCATCAAGGTTTGGGGATATGCGTTCCAGACCAGATTCAATGGAGCCAAGCGCGACGGCCAGGAAGCGCACGGCGTAAGCGAAGACAAGCGCCAGTATCGTGCCGGAAATTAGCAGGCCGGTGGAGATGCCAAATGTTGCGCGGAAGAAACCATCAATCAAATTGTCGAATGCGGCGAGCGGGATCAGCAGCCCAAGTGCCAGCACCGTACCTGGAATGGCGTACCCTAATCCTGAGGCGCGCGCGGCGAAGAATGTGAATCGGTTCGGGTCGATGCGTTTTGCGTAGCCGATGATCAATGCGAACATCACCGCGATACTTGCGCTGATGGCAGCCAGAAGCAGTGAGTTCCATGCCGCCGAGAAAAAGCCGCTAGACAGACTGGCTTGAGAATAAACGACTGCATGGCGGGCGAGTTGCAGGAAAGGCAGCAAAAATCCGATGATGAATGGGGTGATTGCGAAAATGCCGGCTGCTATGCCGCGCCAGCCGGTTAATTCCTGAAACGGGATGGAGCGGTAGCGACCTGTCGTATGATGTATCTTGGCGCCTCCGCGCGCCCACCGTTCGGACCACAGCATGATGACGATCAACAGCAACATGACTGTTGCCAGCTGTGCTGCGCCACCAAGGTTCGACCGCTGCAACCAGGTTGTGTAAATGCTCTGTGAAAGCGTCTGGACGCCGAGATACTGCACGGCGCCAAGATCATTGAGGCATTCCATCAGGACAAGGGCAAGTCCAGCCGCTAATGCGGGGCGTGCTAGTGGCAGTGCGACCGACCAAAGCGTGGCAAGCGGAGTTCTGCCAAGTGTACGGGCGACTTCCAGTGCGCATACCGATTGCTGGACAAAGCTGGCACGTGCAGACAGGTACACGTATGGATAAAGTACCGATGCCATAAGAAAAATTGCACCGGATAGAGAGCGAATCTGCGGAAACCAGTAGTCGCGGGCGCTTTGCCAACCGAAAAGATACCGCAAGGTGCTTTGTACAGGACCTGAAAAGTCCAGCAGTTCAACGTAACAATAGGCAACGATGTAGGTTGGCATGGCCAGTGGTATAACAAGCAATCGGTCGGCCAGTGCCCGCCCGGGAAAGCGATACATGGTGACGAGCCAAGCCGTGGCCGTGCCGGTTACAAGCGTCAAGAAGCCCGCCCCTGCCATCAACACCAGTGTTTGATATAATGATGATGGCAGCACCGTTTGTAGCAGATGCGGCCAGATGTTTTCCTTGGGCGTAAGCGCAAGCCACACAATGGTGATAACCGGCAAGGCCATCAACGCCATGATAGCGGCCAGTGCAATGAGCCAGGCGATGGCATGTGGCCGCTGCGCATACCAGGTGATCAGACGTGCTGGCACGTTTGCGAGCCTCGCTGAAGCGCTGGTGGTTGCCTGAGGCGTCGGGACCTGGTTGGTTGGTGCGGTCATCTTGCTGCCATCGCTGTTATGCGATCTGCCGCGTGTGCGACGTCTGGCGGAGAGAGGATATTCACGAAAAACGCCGGGCTGCCTGGAACGCTGGCGGTGACGGTTTCAATGATGTGCGTCATGTGGTGTTTGGCGGTCATAGTGATTTCCTGATGCACCGGCGATTCAGGGCGGTACAAGAGATTGTTCTGAACAATGGCTGGGAGAATTTTGCCAGGAGTTGGACCCTATGTCGCGTTCACTTTTCACGGAACCGCGAATGAGATCTATTTGTATATTTCTCGCTGTGTTCTTCTCGCCGAACCGCGTACACTTCGGCTGAACATGCTCTATGTCGTGGCCGCTGATCTGAAAAGGGCATGGATCGTCGCCGACTGGTATCATTGACAATTGGGAGGCTGATTGTTCGCCAGTTTACGTCAGATAGGTATTTGACGGCTAACCGGAAATGTCAACGTTACCTGTGTTCCGCTTTTTGGTCTGTTGGTGATGGTCAAAGTTGCACCATTGGCATTGGCCAGGCGACGCGCCAAAGGCAGTCCAATGCCGAGGCCTCCGCCGGGCTTGTGTCCGCTCAAGGGGGCTGGTGCTTCAGCCATGGCATAGTCAGCCATGATGCGCTCCAGGTCTTGTGCGATGATGCCGGGTCCTGTGTCTGTAACGGTTAATGTCAAGTTTCCCTCGCGTGTTCGTGCCGTTTTCAGGACCACGTTCCCACCCGGAGGCGTAAACTTCAGTGCATTGGTCAACAGATTGAGAACGATTTGCCGAATAGAGGTTGCGTCGGCGACAACCAGTGGAAGCCTTGCCGCAAGCTCACTCTTCAAAGTGAGCCCGGAATTGCGCGCCATCGATTCCAGTCCTGATACGATGCCTGCTGCTGTTGCATTCAAGTCAAGATTGGTGAACGACAACTCCAGCTCACCAGGTTGAGTGCGTGGCTGACCGAGCAGGCGCTCGATTACCGCCAATGCATGGCGGGCGCTTTCGTGGATGTCACGTGCATAACGCAGGTATCTTTCGTCGCCGATTGCCCCCAATTGCTCGTCCTTCATGATTTCTGCTGC